>JBOHWA010000417.1:0-5993 GCA_050735855.1 Binatia bacterium | reverse complement strand
GCGCGTGACACCCGGCGCGCTGCAACCGCTCGAGGTCGGCGCCGTCGCGCAGCGCCGCGGCGCCGGCCACCACGGTCGGCTCGCGCCGCTTGTCGGTGGCGATCCAGCCCAGCGCGTCGACCAGCGCCTGATCCGGCGGCTGGCGGATGAACAGGTACAACGGCCCGCGCGCCCCCTGCGCCGACAGCGCGTCGACCCGCGCGCGCACCCACGGCACCACGTCGCTCCCCGCCTCGCCCTGCAACGTCTCGACCCAGGTGGCCGAGCCGCTGCGCGAGGCGAGGCACAGCCAGATGGGTGAGTCGGTCGAACTCATCGATCCGCCTCGTGGCGTTCGTTGGTGAAGATCGCATCACAGAGACGCCGAGTCACAGAGGCAGAACGCGGCTCTGCCTTCCGGTTGCGACCGTTCTGCTCGCCCGCCGGGGCGACGCCGCTGATCCCAAGGTCCCTTCCCCCCTTGCGGGGGAAGGACAGGCGGGGGAAGGACAGGATGGGGGGACGCTTGCGAGAAAGGTAACGTTGGGGCTCGAGCAACCCCCCATCCTGTCCTTCCCCCGCAAGGGGGGAAGGGACCCTCGATGTCGTCGCAGCACTGGGTTGAGCGGCTCGGCTCGATTTGTTGGGCAAAGCCCCCTGACGGCCGACAGCCTTGAAGCTCAGCGGGCGCGGCGCCGCGCGACAATGAGGAACGCCGCTCCGGCGACCACGAGTAGGCCGCCGCTGGCGGTGCCGCCGTGTGGGGCGATGGCGCAGCCGTCATCCTCCGAGCTGCTCGTCGGCGGCGGCCCGCCGGGCGGCGTCACGCCGAGCGCGCGCGTGGGGGTCGGGGTTGGCGTCGCGCTGTCCGCCTTCCAGCGGCACAACGCTGCGCCGGTGCTGACCGGCCCACCGGGGGAGATGTCGCACGACCACGTCGCGCAGCGGTGATGGAACGGGTCGCAGCCGTAGCGCGCGCTGGGACGGCTGCCCGGAATGACCGGGCAGTCCGCGGTGGTCGTACACGTCGGCGACAACGCGGCCCCGCCGAACAGGGCGCCTCCATCGATAGGGCCTTTGCAGATCTGCGCTTGCACGTCGTAGCCGTAGGCGGGCGGAAATGCGCTGCAGAAGGGAATACCCCCCGAGTCCGTGATCGGCACGCTGGTGCCGCCGGGCGCGAAGATGACGCGGTAGGCGCGCGCATCGCTCGGGTAGGTCTGCGGATCGTTGGGCCAGGTGTAGCCGCCGGGGAACACCGCGTGGACGGTATCGTCGCCGATGCAGTCGCCGGCGTTGGGGCTGACGTCGCTGCAGCGCCCGAACGGCGGCTGCGCACTGAGGTTGGGCGGGTTGGGGTGCGTGCAGACGTCGGCGGCGCAGGTGTCGTTCTTGAGGAACGCGCGGCACGCGCAGACGGAGGACTGGCCGTCGCCTCGGTTCCAGCACCCACCGCTCTGGGCACATTGGCTGTCGTTGGTGCACGCGCCGCCGTACACACCGTTCGGGTCCCCGGCGGGGGCGAAGCAACAGAAGGTCAACCAGTTCTTGCAGCGCTGGTCCGTGGTGGGGTCGCACATGGCGTCGGGCGTGCTCGGGTACTCGTAGCGGCCACAGTTGCTGAAGCAGGCCACCACCTCGTCGGGGTTGCCCTGGCCCTGAATGAGCTGGCCCACTTCGCCGCGCGTCAGGCGGAAGCTCGGAATGCAGCGCGCCGGGTCGCGCAGGTCGGCGCCGTGGATCGCGAGCGGCTGGTTCTGGCTCAACCAGTTCGGCTCGGTGGGTGCGCCTGGCTTCGACTCGCAATGAGGACCGAGCGCCTGGACATCTGCCGTCAGGCTGATGCCGTCGACCAGGCTGATGTCGGGGTAGTTGTACCCCTGCCCGCCCTGCGAGTTGAAGGTCCACTCGACGATGGTGACCGGGGTGCGCCCCGAGCTGGCCAGCGGCGGGACTCTGAGCGCCTGCAGGCCGCAGTCGTACGCGTCGCCGCAGCTCCCCGTCTCGCACTGCGCCAGGTTGTACTCCGGATCATACTTGCAGCCGGTGCGGGCGAAGAAGCGCGGACCGTTCGCCTTGCACTCCTTGTTGGTCTGCGGGCATTCGGTGCCCTCCCAAGCGGGAGGAATGTCGATCGTCAGGATGTTCCCGTTGTTGGGCGAGCCCTTGGGGAGCATGACCCAGGTTCCCTCGCGCGGCAGGACGGCGACCGGCGACGGCACCGGGCCGTTCGGTGTCGAGGAACCCTGATGCGCCGCGTTGGCCGCCGCCAGCAGGGTCACGTCGGACTCGTTGACCAGCTGCACCACGTAGTTGAAGCCGGCCGCCGGCGTCGGGACGGGCAGGCTGTTCTCATAGTCCGATGCGCCGGGAACGTCGCTGGTGCAGACGGGGCACGGGCCCGATGCCGGGGGCTCGCCCGAGCACGTCGCTGGCGGTGGGGTGATCGCCAGGGGGGCGGCCTCCAACTCGTCAGCGAATTCGTCCGCCGCACCCGCGACGTATTGCGCGCCAGCGACGACCGACCCGAGGACGTGCCAAGCCGCGCCAAACCCGACCATGGCCAGAGCGGCGACCATCAGGAGTCGAACGCGCCGGTGGCGCCGCCTTGTCTGCTGAAGGGCTCTCGTCATTGTTCGATTTCTATCTGACAACGCCCTCGAATTCGAGCCGTTCTTCCGGCGATCGCTACGGGTGGCTGCGCCGCAGACGCCGATCGGTAGTGTGCCGCGACCCAGGTTGCGGTTCGATTGACATCACCGCTGCGATCACTTCATTTCGCTGTGCTTGGGGGTGGCGCAGGTACGCGTGCGGTCCTCCCCGGGGGGAGGAGAAACGTATGAGAATCCGTTCGACGCTGATCTTGGTCGCGGGGCTGTCGCTCGTTCTCGCCGCGTGTGGTGACGACGACGGCGGTGCGAAGCGCACCGCGAGCCCGACGCCGACGCTCACCGCGACGGCGGCGCCCGCGACCGCCACCAGTCTTCCCGCGGCGACGAACACGAGTGCCCCGACCGCGACGGCCACCGCGCCGCCGACGGCGACGCCGCCCCTCCTGTCGACCGACACGCCGACCGCGGCGCCGACCGACACGCCGTCGCTGCTCGATGAGCTCGAGGCGTCAGGGGTCGGGAAGTACGTCGGGGCGATCGCGCCGATATCGAACGCACCCAACGGCGCGTGGACCAGGTACCTCTACGACCCGGCCACCGAGCAGGCGATCTGTCTGCGTGGCGGGCAGTACCAGGTCAACGTCCATCAGGGGACGACCAACAAGGTGCTGCTCTATCTCGAGGGCGGCGGCGCCTGCTGGAACAACGAGTCGTGCTGGACGCAGCCCAGCGCCAAACTCGACGCCACCCCGTTCTTCGGCTCGGGCATCCTGCTGCTCGACCGCGCCGACAATCCGTTCCACGGCTGGCACGTCGTCTACGCGCCGTACTGCGACGGCTCGGTGTTCGCCGGCGACAACATCGTCGACTACGCGGGCGGCCGCACCTACCACCACGGCCTGCAGAACCTCTCCGCGGCCGTGACGCTGATGCTCGAGCAGTTCCCCGATCCCGAGCTCGTCGTCGTCAGCGGTTCGAGCGCCGGCGGCTACGGCACCTTCGCCGGCTACGGGGTGACGCGCGTCGCCTATCCCGACACGCCGATCCTGGTGCTGAACGACTCCGGCCCGGGGGTGCAGAATCCTGAATCCACGCAGGACATCGAGGATCGCCAGACCAACTGGAGGATCAACGAGACGATCCCGGCGACCTGCACGCGCTGCTCGGAGCAGTACAGCTACCTGACCGAGTGGGCGCTGCAGCGCGATCCCACCCTGCGCTACGGGCTCTTCAGCAGTCTGCGCGACGCCATCATTCGCTCCTTCAACGACCTCGACGAGACCCAGTACGAGGCGTTGCTGCGCGCCGTCACCGGCGACATCCAGGGCCGCAATCCCGATCGCTTCAAGCGCTTCCTCGTCCAGGGCGCGGGGCACACCATGCTGTTGTTTCCGCAGTTCTATACGACCGAGATCGACGGCACGTTGCTGCGCGACTGGACGGCCGATTTCCTCACCGATGGTCCGGCCTGGCAGGATCTGATCGCGGCTGACCCCAACGCGGACGCCGCCGGCGGAGGTTGACGAGCCCATGCATCAGGCAGGGTGGGGCCGCGCGGAGATCGCCGTCGAGCCGGACGGCTACGCGATGTTCGGCTACGGCATGTGGCATCACCGCGCCCGCGGCAAGCAGACGCCGCTGTTCGCGCGCGCGGTCTGCATAGGAGAAGGGGCACATCGCCTGATCGTCTGCTGTGCCGATCTGGGCTCGATCAGTTACGCGGTGCGCGCCGGCGTGTGCGAAGTCTTGCGCCGGCGTCTCGGGGCAGACTTTGACGACGCCGCGCTCGTGCTCACCTGCACGCATACCCACTCCGGCCCCGGCGGGTGCTCGCAGGAGGCGCTGTACAACGTCGTCACGCCGGGGTTCGTCACCGCGCACTACGACGCGGTGGTGGGCGCGATCAGCGACGCCATCCTCAGCGCCTGGCGCAGCGCCGCGCCGGCGGAGCTCAGGCTGTACGAGGCGGCGTTCGACGCGCAGGTCCCGGTGGCGTGGAACCGCTCCCTGCGCGCCTACAACCGCAACCCCGACGTCGTGCGGCGCAGGGAGAACGAACGGCACCTGGCGATGAGCCGCACCATGCACGTCCTGGCCTTTCATCGTGACGGTCGCGTGCAGGCGTTGATTTCGCTGTTCGGCGTGCACGCGACCTGCGTCGGTAACTCGCTCAAGAACTACGACGGCGACAACAAGGGCTATGCCTCCGCACACGCCGAGCGCACGATGCGCGACGGCGGAGCGACCGATCCGGTGGCGATCTTCGCCCAGGCGACCGCCGGCGATATCTCCCCCCACTATCACGGGCCCGGCGACTGGGCGCGGCGCAAGCAGATCAAAGGCGCCGCCGAGTATGAGTACGCCGAGCGCAACGGTCGTGCGCAGAGCGATCGGGCGCTGAGCATGGTGACGGAGCAGCCGGGAGAACCGGTCGATGGGCCGCTCGACTCGATCTTCAGCTATGCTGATTTCAACGCGATCAAGGCGGAGCCGCGCTTCGCAAATGGCCACGACGATGCGTGTACCAGCGAACCGTGCCACGGCGTCAGCTTCTTTGCCGGCACGCCGGTCGACGGCCGCGGCATGCCCTCCTTCCTCGCCATGCTGGCGCGCGGGACGGCGGGACGACTGAAGAAGCGGCGCCTGGCGAGTCTCGCGCAACTGCCCAAGGCGGACCAGGACTACTATCGCCGCCTCTACGCCGCCCAGGGCCCGAAGGCGATCCTGCTGGAGGCAGGGCGCAAGATCGTACTCGGCCGGCCGCTCACGCAACTGGCGATGCCGGACTTCATCGATCCGACCAACGCCGAGATGAGGCGCCAGGCGCGCATCGGGGCGATGAACGAAAGCCCGCTCGTGCCGACGGTACTGCCGCTGCAGATCGTCCGCATCGGTGGCCTCGCCATCGTCTGCTGCCCGGGCGAGTTCACCACCACCGCCGGCGCGCGGTTGCTGCAGTCGATCGGCGAGATCCTGCAGCCGGGCGGGGCACGCCAGGTGCTGATCTGCACCTACGCCAACGACTACATGGGCTACGTCACGACCAACGAAGAGTACCAGGAGCAATGCTACGAAGGCGGCCACACGATCTTCGGCCAATGGACCCTCGCCGCGTTCCAGACGCGTCTGACCATGCTGGCGCGCGAAATGCTCAAGCCGGACGGCGAGCGGCGACACGATCGCGACACGCGCCCGCCGCCGGTCCCACCCGCCGAGCTGGCCAAGCGCGCCGATCTGCCCGTGCCGGCGAGCTGAGGACGGCAAGTCCCGCTGATGGGCTTTGCCTATAAAAGCGAAAAGCCGACCACGGATTGCGCGGATTGACGGATTTCACGGAGGGACCCCTCAGAAAATCCGTGTGATCGGCTCGTATCCGCTCAATCCGTGGTTTGCGTTTTCTTT
>JBOHWA010000416.1:0-3643 GCA_050735855.1 Binatia bacterium | reverse complement strand
CGCGGACGCCGAGCCCCGCGCCGGTGCCGCCGTCCGCCACGCCGACGCGCACGCCCGACCGCGCACCGCAGATCCTCTGTCGCGACGTCTACCGGACCTTTCCCGGCCAGCTGGCGCGCGTGCCGATCCCCGCCATCGATCCGGACGGCGGCGGGCTGTCGTACTCGGCCCGCGGCCTGCCACGCGGCGCGCAGCTCGACGCGGCCGCCGGGGTGATCGAATGGACGCCGGGCGACCGCCAGGTCGGCGCCTACTACGCGCCGTTCACCGCCGCGGACAGTGGCCAGCCGGTGCGGTCGGCCCGCGGACTGATCGCCTTCCAGGTTTCGCCGCTCGATCCGTGCACGACGCCGCACTGCGACGCGGCGCTCGGCTGCGCCCCCGAGCTGGCGCCGCTGACGACCGCCTGCTGCGTCGAGGAGGAACGCCAGCGCCTTGTCGAGCCGGCGGTCGAATGCCCGGGCGGGCGCGTGCTGCACCTCGGCCGCAACGGCCTCACGTTCGGCCGCCTGCAGAACTGCGACGGGTTGCGGGTGGTCAACTTCGCCCAGGTCGGCGCGCTGGTCGGGCTGAACGTCGAGGCGCGCTGCCTGAATGTGTCGGCACCCGTCACCCTGCACCTGCGGCTCGAGACGGCGACGCGCCTGCTGTTCGACCATACGCTCGACGTCACCCTCACCCCGGCTGACGACGGGTTCAGCCGCCTGCAGCAGGAGCCCCTCGAGGTGCTCGGCCCCGGCCCGTTCTTCGAATTCGAGGGCGCCGAGGCGCTGCTCACCGCCAGCGCGACGGATGTCGACGGCCTCGTGCTGTCGCGCCAGTTGCGCCTCGTGCTCACCTTCGGGCGGCCGGACATGCTCGACGACGAGGTCGCACCGCGGCCGCGCGACCCCCCCGACCCGTGCGTGGCCGCCGGGCCGTGAGGCGCGGCGTCGGCGGCGGTCGATGCCCCGCCGGCGGACGGGTCGAGATGATGGTGTTGGGATAGCAAGAAAAGCGTTGACGTCAGGCAACAACCTGCACTAGCGTCCTGCCGTCCGCGTGATGCCTGTCGCAAGGGGGGGAGTGATGCGACCAGCGCGCCGTCGACTGCGCGATCCGAGTCCGCCGTGGCAGCGTCGAATGCGAGGCGGCCGCGCGCTCAAGTGCATCGCTCGCAACTACATCGCTCACAACCGGGGGGGAGCTATGATGAATCAGTGGCGCGCTTGTCTGACCGTCGTATCGATCGTCGTGGGGTTGCTCGTTGCACCGGCGCTGGCCGACCCGCCGGTGCCGGATCCGAAGAACACACTCTGTCCCACCGTGCAGTGCATGCGCAGCACCAACGTGCTCGACAATCTCGACGGCACCTTCGACGTCACCTTCGAGACCTTCAACTGGTTCAACACCACCGACGACGGCGGCGTGAACCGCATCCTGTTCTTCACCGGCAATCTGAAGAGCAAGCTCTGCGTCGGCAGTCTGAGCCCCGACGCGCAGGTCGACGTGCTGGGCGCCACGGCGCCGCCGGGGTGGACGGTGGTGCAGGCCGACACCGAGAAGGTCGAGTTTGCCGCGGTTGCGACCGCGAACGAGATCCCCGACATCGGGCTGTGCGATCCCGCCGTGCTCGGCGGCTGCTTCGGCACCAACACCTGCGGCAACGGCCTGGGCGGCTTCGTCGTCAAGCTGCGGCCGAACTTCCCCACCGGCGGGATCTGTTCGTGGACCGCCAACTGGCGGCATCTCGACGAGTTCGGCCTCGACAACGGCGACGAGATGAACTTCGGCTCGGTGTCGTGGACCTTCGGTTCGTTGATCGAAGACTACTCGAACGCCGAGTATCCGCCCGCCTCGTTCGCGCAGAACAATGTCGACTACTGCGCCCGGCAGGCGCAGAAGAAGGCCGGCAAGTACGCGCAGACGCGCTTGAAGCAGTTCGGCAAGTGCAACGACAAGATCAACGCCGGCAAGACCTGCGACACGGTCAAGCGCGATCAGAAGGTGACCGATGCGCAGGGCACGCTGGAGGGCGCCATCGACGACTTCTGCACCGACGACGCGGTGGCCAACATCGCCTGGTGCGGCACGACGCTGGCGAATCTCAAGACCTGCCTGGTCAACCAGCTCAACGCCGAGACGGACGACGCGCTGGCGGTGATCTACGGGCCGTGACGGCTGATTGTTCTGGACCGCCGTGACCGCTGGCTGGTACCGTCCGCGCATGCCACGGTCATGGGCCATCGCGACAGCGGTGTTCGGCCTGTGGGCGAACTCCGCTGCCGCGCTCGACGTGACCGGAAACTGGTCTCTGTCCGGTGCCGTCGCGCTGCTGGAGCACCGCGTTCACCGCCCCGCAGGTCAACCAGCCGGGCCGCTACTCCGCGACGCTGCCGTAGCGAGCGGGTCGGGATAGGGACGAGGCTCCCGGGCTGAGATCATTTGCTCACGGCGCGGCGGCGAGCAGCTGCTCGATGCGGCGGCACGCCCGGGTGAGCAGGCGGTGCGGCAACCGGCCGGCGGCCAGGCGATTCTCGGCCCGGGCCAGGCGGCGTTCGAGTCGGATCTGGTCGGTCGAGCCGAGCTCGCCGGCGGCGAGCGCCGCGAGCGCGGCGCCGCGTCCCTGGGCGACCAAGGCGCGGGTCTGGTCCGCGTCTGCAGCCGCGGACGCGGGGCAGTCGTGCCGCTGCTGGTCGGCATTGCGGGCGCGGTCGGCGGCGGCGCATACGGCCTCGCGCAGAGTGAAGTCCGAGCGCTGCGGTTGCCACTTGCGGATGCCGCCGAGCGGCGGTTCGAGGCTGAGCGGCAGGAAGCCGAGCTCGGCCAGGCAATAGGCGAAAAGGCGGCGCAGCGGCGAGTGGCCCATGTAGAGCGCGCCGTCCGGCCCGGTGCTCATCACCGCGACCGACTCCTCCAACCCCGCGGCGAAGTAGCGCACCTCGCCGGTCAGGCGATCGAGCAGACCGACGCCGGTGGTCAGGGTGAGGCGGCTGGCGCCGAGGGGGAGGGCGGCGCCGGCCTGGAAAGCGATGGCGTTGGCGCCGATGCCGACGACGGTCTGGTTGGTGACCACCTGGCCGGCCGGCAGATCGTAGACGTCGAGCGCCGCCGTCCAGCCGAGCTGGCCGCTGGTGCCCTGGTCGAAGACCTGCACGATCGTCGTGCCGGTGGAGGCGTAGATCTCGCGGTTGTCCGAGGCGACGCCGATCGAGCCGGTGATCTGGCCGCCGACCGGCAGCGTCCACGCGATGCTGCAGTCGCGCCCCACCGCGATCAGGTTGCCGACGTTGTCGCCGACGTAGATGCGCGTGCCGTCGGGCGACAGCGCCGGCGTTGTCGCCGAGCCGCCGCTGAAGGCGCGGTGACAGGCCTCGACCATCTGCCAGCCGCCGCCGCTGGCGACCAGGTCGAGGCCGTAGAGCGCGCCGAGCTGCGAGACGCCATCGACGGTGCCGTCCTCGCCATCGGGCGCGGTAGCGGCGATCCAGAGACGGCCGGTGAAGGCGTCGATCGAAAAGTAGTTCGCCACCTCGACGCCGTTGCCGAGCAGCACGTCGATCGCCAGGCTGATCGGCTGCCCGTTCAGATCGGCGAGCTGTTCGAGCTCGGCCTGCGCGCAGGCCTGCACGCTGGGCGGCGTCGCCAGCGGCGGTCCCGGCGG
>JBOHWA010000415.1:0-13603 GCA_050735855.1 Binatia bacterium | reverse complement strand
GCGCCATACGGGGCGAGGAGCGCGACCGCGCGGCGGCGCACCGGCTCGTCCTCGGCGTCGAGCAGCGGCAGCACGCGCTCGACGGCGAGCGGCGTCTTGACCTGCTCGAAGTAGCCGAGGGCAAAGTCGCGCACCAGGACGTTGGGACTCTGCAGCGCGCTGCCGACGGCGCGCGCGACGCGCTCCTCGGCTGCATCGAGCTGGGTCAGGACGACGAGGGCGGCGCAGCGCGCCTCGACGTTCGTTCCCTCGACCAGGCCGACCAGCCCTTTCAAGGTCGTGTCCACGCGCGTCGTGGTAGCAAAGGCGCTGGCGCGTGGGTAGTGGCGCGCCTCGACCGGTGGCGCGGCCGTCCCTGGCCGTCTGGCGCGCGGAGCGCGCCAGCACAAGCGGTGCACCGCGTCGGCAGGCTGGGCTCCGCGGACGGAGCCCGGACGGGCACGGAGGCCCGCGCTACGGGACGTGCGGCCAGCCGCTGTGCGATCCGCGTCTTGTTGGCGACTGGCGCGCGTGCAAAGAGGGGCGCTCGTTTGGACGGAGGTGGCGTGTGGAGTTTCGCGGCAAGGTGGTGATCGTCACAGGGGCGTCGTCGGGTATCGGCTACGTCACCGCCAAGGCCTTCGCGCAGCGCGGTGCCATCGTGGTGGCGGTGGCGCGGCGCGAGGCGCTATTGCAGAAGCTGATCGGCGAATGCCGGACGGCGTCGCCGAAGTCTGAGTATCTCGCTGGCGATCTCGGCGAGCGCGCCTTCGCCGAGCAGGTGATCGATCAGACCGTCGCCAAGCACGGCAAGCTCGACGTGCTGATCAACAACGCGGCCATCTCCAAGCACAAGCAGATCTACCATACGTCGGCCGACGAGGCGGAGTTTGTCATGCGGGTGAACTTCCTTTCCCCGGTGTGGATGAGCTTCGCCGCCATCCAGCACATGCTGCGGCTCGGCGGCGGCACGATCGTCAACATCTCCTCGTTCGCCGCCAAGGTGTCGCCGCCGCGCGAGTCGCTCTACGCGGCCTCGAAAGCGGCGATGAACAGCTTCTCCGAGGGGCTGTGGAACGATCTGAAAGGTTCCAACATCCACGTCGCGCTGATCAACCCGGGCCCGATCGACACCGAGATCTGGCTGAAGGAGGACGAGCCACCGGCGTACAACGGCAAGAAGTATCCCGCCTCGATCGTCACCGATGCCATCTTCGAGGCGATCGAGCAGCGGCGCTTCGAGATGACCGTGCCGAAGCGCAACCCGATGCTGGTGACGGCGCGCCTGCTGCGCCTGTTGGCGCCGGCCATCCTGCGCCTCGGCATGGCGCGGACCGAGCCCGTGCCCTACGAGATCGTCGAGAAGGCGCGCGCCCGCGCCCAGGCGGGCAAACGGCTGGGCGATCTGTCGGAGTGACCAGGCGCGCTCAGGCGGCGCCGTCCGGCCAGCTGGCGAAGATCACGCCGTCGCGCACCTCGATCGGCACCGCCGTCAGGCACTTGCCGAGCGGGGGGCCGTCGACGCACTGGCCGTCGTCCGGTTGGTACAGCGCGCCGTGCGTGGCGCAGAGGATGTAGGTGCCGTCCTCGGTGAGGAACTGGTTCTCCACCCAGTCCATCGCCATCGGGATGTGGCAGCACTGGTTGACGTAGGCGACGAAGCGGCCGGCGTGGTTGAGCACGAACGCCTCGAGCTCGCGCCCGTCGCGCTGCAGCACGAACTTGCGCGTCTGGCCCGGGGCCAGCTCGTCGGCGCGGGAAACGGGCATCGAGCTCGACATCGTACTCCCCATAGCAACGCGACGGCGGCGGCGAAACGCCCTCAGCCGGCGGCCGTGCCTTGCGCCGACCCGCGAAGTTGCTATGAACGCGGGGCCTAAATTCAACAGCGAGGAGCGTGAAATGAGCAAGCGGGCAATGGTAGTGAGCGCACTGTGCGTCTGGCTGGCCGCGTCCGGCACGGCCGCCTGGGCGGCGGGCAATCCGGTCGTCCTGATGAAGACGTCGATGGGCGACGTGAAGATCGAGCTCGACAAGGAGAAGGCGCCGGTCACGGTCGAGAACTTTCTCGTCTATGTGAACGGCAAGTTCTACGACGGCACGATCTTCCACCGCGTCATCCCGGCCTTCATGATCCAGGGCGGCGGCTTCGACAAGGACATGAAGGAGAAGGGCGGCACCAAGGCGCCGATCAAGAACGAGGCCGACAACGGGTTGAAGAACCTGAACGGCACCATCGCCATGGCGCGCACCAGCGACCCGAACAGCGCCTCGGCGCAGTTCTTCATCAACACCAAGGACAACGCGTTCCTCGACCATCGCGACAAGAGCACCCAGGGCTACGGCTACGCGGTGTTCGGCAAGGTCGTCGAGGGCATGGATGTGGTGACGAAGATCGAGGCCGTGCCGACCGCCAACAAGTCGCCGCACCAGAACGTCCCGGTCACCCCGGTGGTGATCGAGAGCATCCGCGTCGTCGAGTGAGCCCGGTCTCGCGGCCGGACGCCACCGCCGTCGGGGTGATCTTCGACTTCGACGGCGTGATCATCGACTCCGAACCGCTGCAGCACCGGGCCTACAACCTGGCGCTGCAGCCGTTCGGCGTGTCGGTCGACCGCGCGGAGTACGCCCGCGAGTGGATCGCCGCCGGCCGCGGCCCGGAGCACGCCGTGCGCACCTACGGCCTGTCGATCAGCCCGACCGAGCTGCGCCGCTTGAAGGATCCGCTCTACCACCAGCTGCTGCGCGACGAGATCACACTGGTGCCCGGCGCCGCCGCCGCGGTCGAGCGACTGAGCGCGGCGCTGCCGATCGTCCTGGCGACCAACTCCAGCGCCGCCGACACCGGCTACGCGCTCGAGCGCTTCGACCTGCGGCGCTACTTCACCGCCGTCGTCACGCGCGAGCAGTACGAGGGCGCCAAGCCTCTGCCCGACGCCTTTCGCACCGCCGCCGAGCGCCTCGGCCTGCCGCCGCGCCGCTGTGTGGTGATCGAGGACGCCTGGAAGGGCGTTCAGGCCGCCAACGCCGCCGGCTGCCCGTGCATCGCCTTCCCGCACGACTACACCGCCGACAACGACGTCAGCGGCGCGCAGGCGGTGGTGCGCAGCCTCGACGAGGTGACGGTCGCGTTGGTCACCTCGCTCGCCCGGTAGCGCGAGCCGCCGCCGGCGTGGTACTCGCCCCCGCTATGGAACCCGAGACGATCGGACGCTTTCTCGTCACCGCTTTCTTCGCCGTGGTCTTTCTGCAGTCGGCCGTCGACAAG
Source organism: Binatia bacterium (assembly GCA_050735855.1). Taxonomy (GTDB): domain Bacteria; phylum Desulfobacterota; class Binatia; order HRBIN30; family CADEER01; genus JBOHWA01. The sequence continues at coordinate 10,356 of JBOHWA010000415.1, read as the reverse complement.
CTGACCGACTCGCAGGGCAACCTCGACTTCATCCGCGGCCACCTGGCGCAGAGCCCGTTCTCGCAGCAGACGGTGACGCGCCTGTTCTGGCTGCTGGCGCTCATGGAGCTCCTGGCCGGCGTACTGTGCGCCCTCGGCCTGCTGTTCTTCAGCTTCCGCCGCGAAGGGATGAATCTCGCCTCGGCCGGCATCGGCATGGGCGGCCTGGCCCTGCTCAGCCTGATGGTCGGCCAACGCCTGGCGAAGGACTACGCCGGCGCCGCGGTGATCGCGGCGTACTTTGCCGTCGCACTGCTCGGCCTGCAACTGTTCGACTGAGCTCCTGGAGGGCGCCGGCATGGGGCGATGAAGCGGCTAAGCTGGGACGTCCCAGACGTCGCCGCGGTTGAAGAGCTCGTCGAGGTCGCCCTCGCCGTGGCGCTGCTTGGCTTCCGCGACCTGGGTGTTGAGCGCCTCGTCGTAGGGCGTGCGGTCGATGGCGCGGATGACGCCGAGCGGGGTGGGGAAGTCGGGGGCCTGCATGCGGCTGAGCAGGAAGGCGAGGGTGTCGTCGCGCTCGTCGTGGACCAGCAGGTCGCTCTCGCCGATGCCGTTGCCGAGGGTGACCACCTCGAGGCGGTGGCCGTTCATGCGGATGCCCTGATCGCGCTGCTTGCCGAAGATCAGCGGCTTGCCCTGCTCGAGCAGCAGGGTGCTGTCAGCCTTGGTGTCCTTCTCGGTGACCGCGGCGAAGGCGCCGTCATTGAAGATGTTGCAGTTCTGCAGGATTTCGACGAAGGCGGTGCCGCGGTGCTGGCTGGCGCGGGTGATGATCATCTGCAGGTGTTTGGCTTCGACGTCGACGGTGCGGGCGACGAAGGTGGCCTCGGCGCCGAGGGCGACCGAGATCGGTTGCAGCGGGTAGTCGATCGAGCCGAGCGGCGTCGACTTGGTCACCTTGCCGATCTCCGACGTCGGCGAGTACTGCCCCTTGGTCAGGCCGTAGATGCGGTTGTTGAACATCAGGATCTTGAGGTCGACGTTGCGCCGCAGCGCGTGCAGCAGGTGGTTGCCGCCGATACTGAGGCCGTCGCCGTCGCCGGTCACCACCCACACCGACAGCTCCGGCCGGCTCGCCTTCAGTCCGGTGGCGATCGCCGGGGCGCGGCCGTGAATCGAATGGAAGCCGTAGGTGTTCATGTAGTACGGGAAGCGGCTCGAGCAGCCGATGCCGGAGATGAAGACGATGCGCTCGCGCGCGATGCCGAGCTCGGGCATCACCTTCTGCACCTGGGCGAGGATGGCGTAGTCGCCGCAGCCGGGACACCAGCGGACGTCCTGGTCGGTGACGAAGTCCTTGCGCGTCAGCGCGGCCGGCGGAGCGGGAACATTCATCGCGCGCCCTCCAGCAGCCGCTGTGCCCGGGCGACGATCTCGCCGACCTTGAACGGCTGCCCCTGGATCTTGTTGAGGCCGACGGCGTCGACCAGGTACTCGGCGCGCAGCAGCTTGACCAGCTGGCCCATGTTCAACTCCGGCACCAGCACGTGCTTGAAGCGCGACAGGATCTCGCCCAGATCGGGCGGCAACGGGTTCAGGTAGCGGATGTGGACGTGCGAGGCGCTGTGCCCCTGTTCGCGCAGGGCGCGCGTGGCGGCCTCGATCGAGCCGTGCGTGCTGCCCCAGCCGACCACCAGCAGATCGCCGGACGGCGGCCCGTGGATCTCCGTCGGCGGGATCTCGCGCACGATGCCGGCGATCTTGCGCGCCCGCACGCGCACCATCTGCTCGTGGTTGTTGGGGGCGTAGCTGACGTTGCCGGTCAGATAGTCCTTCTCCAGACCGCCGATGCGGTGCTCGAGCCCGGGCGTGCCGGGGATCGCCCACGGCCGCGCCAGGGTCTCCGGGTCGCGCAGGTAGGGGAAGAACCCGGTCGGGTCGGTGCGGAAGGTGACCGGGACCGCGGGCAGCTGCTCGGCGCGCGGCACCGGCCACGGCTCGGCGCCGTTGGCCAGGTAGCCGTCGGAGAGGAAGAAGACCGGCGTCATGTAGGTGACCGCGATGCGCACCGCCTCGAAGGCGACGGCGAAGCAGTCGGCCGGCGTGCACGGCGCCAGGATCGGAATCGGCGAGTCGCTGTTGCGGCCGTACATGGCCAGCATCAGATCGGCCTGCTCGGTCTTGGTCGGCAGGCCGGTGCTCGGCCCGCCGCGCTGGATGTCGGCGATGACCACCGGCAGCTCGACGCTGATCGCCAGGTTGATCGCCTCGGACTTGAGACAGACGCCCGGACCGCTGGTGCTGGTCAGCGCGATGGCGCCGCCGAAGGCCGCGCCGAGCGCGGCGCCGATGCCGGCGATCTCGTCCTCGGCCTGGAAGGTGAAGACGTCGAACTGCTTGAGCATCGACAGCTCGTGCAGGATGTCGCTCGCCGGCGTGATCGGGTAGCTGCCGAGGAAGAGCGGCCGGCCGGCCCGGCGCGCCGCGGCGACGAAGCCGAGCGCGCTGGCGGTGTTGCCGGTGACGTTGCGGTAGCGCCCGGGCGCGATGGTGGCGGGGCGGACCTTGTAGGACGTGCGGAACATCTCGGCGGTCTCGCCAAAGTGGTAGCCAGCCTTGAGCACGCGCACGTTGGCGTCGCCGACGATCGGCGTCTTCTTGAACTTCTGCGCGATCCACTGGACGGTCGGCTCGATCGGGCGTTGGAAGAGCCAGGAGGTCAGCCCGAGGGCAAAGAAGTTGCGCGAGCGCATCATCGTGCGCGTCGGCAGTCCGAGGTCGTTCAGGGAGTTGATGGTCAACTTGGTGATGTCGACCTCGAACACCTGGAAGCGATCGAGCGAGCCGTCGTGCAGCGGGTTGGCCGCGTACTCGGCCTTCTTCAGGTTCTGTTCGTTGAACTGCGCCAGGTCGACGATGAGGATGCCGTTGGCTTCCAGGTCGTCGATGTTGACCTTCAGCGCGGCGGGGTTCATCGCCACCAGGACATCGGGGGCGTCGCCGGGGGTGAAGACGGTGCGGCTGGAGAAATGCAGTTGAAAGCCGCTGACGCCGGCCAGCGTGCCGGCCGGGGCGCGAATCTCAGCGGGGAAGTCGGGCAGCGTACTCAGGTCATTGCCGGCGAGCGCGGTCTCGTTGGTGAAGTGCATGCCCGCGAGCTGCATGCCGTCGCCCGAGTCTCCGGCGAACCGGATGACGACTTGCTCCCGCTCCTCGACGCGCTTGGCCGCGCCGGCCCCCGCCATTGTGGCGGCGGCACTCTCTGGCTCCATACGGGTCTCCCGTTGTTGGCCATCCGCAACCCCACGGCGCGATGCGCTCATTGGCATCGCCACCAGCTGGGCGAGATATAACGGCGTCAGTCGGTCAATTCAACCGACGGATTGGGCTCGCACGCTACTTGGCGGCCGCCGCCACGCTGGCGACGATGCTGAAGTCGGCCGGGGCGCCGCTGCCGGAGGCATCGAGCAGCACGCCGACGCCGAGCTCGCGCTCGATCTCGCGGATGGCCGCCGGCTCGAATTCGGCCAGGAACGCGGCGACGGTGGGGTGCACGGTGACCGCCACCTTGCGCACCGGCGCGTTGAGGGTGGCCTCGCGGCGGATGCGGCGCAGCACCTCGTAGGCGGTGGTGGCGACGGCCTTGACGTGGCCGCGCTCGCCGCAGGTCGGGCAGGGCTCGCACAGGCGCTGGGTCAGGCTCTCGCGCGTCCGCTGGCGCGTCATCTCGACCAGGCCGAGCTCGGAGAGGCCGACGATGTTGGCGCGCGCCTTGTCGCTCTTCAGCGCCTCGGTGAGCGCCGCCAGCACCTGCTTGCGGTGATCGGCGTGCTCCATGTCGATGAAGTCGATGACGATCAGGCCGCCGATGTTGCGCAGGCGCAGTTGGTCGACGATGACCCGCGCCGCGTCGAGGTTGGTCTTCAGCGCCGTCTCGTGCTGGTCGGTCTTGCCGACGAAGCGGCCGGTATTGACGTCGATCGCGGTCAGCGCCTCGGTGTGGTCGATGACGATGTAGCCGCCCGACTTGAGCCACACCTTGCGTTCCAACGCCTTGGCGATCTGCGCCTCGATGCCGTAGCGCTCGAAGATCGGCTCGACCAGCTCGTAGAGCTCGACGCGCGGCCGCCAGCGCGGCATCACCTCTTCGATGAAGTCGTTGATGCGCTGATAGTCGCGCCGGTTGTCGACCACGACGCGCGTCACGTCGCTGGCCGACAGGTCGCGCATGGTGCGCAGCACGACGTCGAGCTCCTGGTGCAGGATGGCCGGCGCCGGCAACGTCTCGGCCTTGCGCGCCAGCCGCGTCCACAGCTTGCGCAGCAGGCGCAGGTCGGACTGGATCTCACGCTTCGACACGCCCTCGCACGCCGTGCGGATGATGATGCCTTCGCTGTCCGGCGCCACCGCCTCGACCGCCTCGCGCAGGCGCTGGCGCTCCTCCTCGCTGGCGATGCGGCGCGACACGCCGATCTGGCTGCTGAAGGGCAGGTAGACGAGGTAGCGGCCGGGGAGCGAGATGTTGGAGGTGACGCGCGCGCCCTTGGTGCCGATCGGCTCCTTGCTGATCTGGACGATGATGTCCTGGCCCTTGGTCAGGCGCTCTTCGATCGGCGGCACGACGCGGTGGCGGCGCAGCGGCGGCGTGACGGCGCCGTCGCCCTCGGCGGCCGGCGGCGCTTCACCGGGGGCGTCCTCGGCCGGGACCTCGGCGGCGGTCTCGCTGACGGCGTACTCGTCGGCGTTCAGCGGATAGAAGTCGGCGCCGGGCAGGAAGGCGGCCTTTTCGAGCCCGATGTCGACGAAGGCCGCCTGCATGCCGGGCAGGACGCGCAAGACGCGCCCCTTGCAGATGCTGCCGGCCATGCTGCGCTCGCGCACCCGCTCGACCCAGATCTCGAGCAGACGGGCGTTCTCCATCGTGGCGACGCGCGCCTCCTGCGGCGTCGAGTTGATGATGATCTGACGCGGCACGGCGCGGGCTCGCGGGGCTCAGAGGGCGGCGCCGGCGGTGGCCGCGTCGGTCACGGCACCCCCGGCGAGCGTTGCGCCGTAAAAGGCGTGGGTCTTGTGGAGGGGGAGGGCGCGCGCGGCGTCCGGCTCGAGGTCGAGAATCGCGGCGAGCAGGTCGGTGGGCTTCACCGAGCCGGCGTGGCTGAAGCGGACATCGAGCTCGATGATGGTGGCGGCGATGCGCTCGAGGCGCGCCACCAGCGGTCGCGCGTCGATGGTCTTGTCCGCCTTACCCTGACCGGTGCGCTTGCGCATCGGGTAGGCGTCGCTGGCGCAGAAGGCGCGCAAGCGTTCGTCGATCCAGGCGGCGCGCTCGCCGCCAAAATCGCCGATGTCGCTGACATCGATCCGGTAGCGATAGCCGGCCAGGTCGTGCTCCGGGCTCGGCGTGCGCAGCGTCAGCTCCTCCACCGCCAGGACGTGCAGGCCCTCGGGCAGGTGGGCGCCGAAGCGCTCGCCGACCGTGGCCGGCGCCAGCGTCTCGCTGAGGTCGATGTCGATGACTTCGCAATCGCTCTCGGCGCCGACCGGCAGGCCGGGGCTGAAGCGCAGGCGCGGCGCCGGGCGATGGCCCTGCGAGAAGGCGAGCGGCAGGCGGCCGCGCCGACAGGCGCGATCGAAGACCTCGATCAACTCGAGATGGCTGATGAAGCGCGCCCGGCCGCGCTTGGCATAGGTCAGACGCATGCGCGCGATGGCCGGCGGGGTGTGCACTTCGGGGCCCAGGGCCGCCTCGCGTTCGGCGGCGAGCCATTCTTCGGCGTTGCCGAGGCCGCGGGCCGGCGCGGTGCTTGTCTGGCGCCCTTCGACAGGCTCAGGGCGAGCGGAGACAGGAGGCCGCGGCGGTGCCGGCGCGACAAAGCTCCCGGGCTCCGGTGCGTCGGCGTCGGTCATGCCGGCGAGCTTGCCCTGCATCTTGTGCCAGCCGCGCGGCTCCCAGTCGCCGGAGCCGAGGTCGCCGTCGGCGTCGACGGTGACCTGGGCCCAGTTGTCGATCATCTCGCCGCGATGCTCGCCGCCCTTGGCGCCCTTCAGGTGGTAGGTGACGTTCTTCACCGCGGTGAAGTCGCAGGCGCCGCAGTAGGTGCAGCGCTCGATGCTGCAGTCGGGCGTCAGCTTGCCCTCGACGGCAAAGGCGAGCTCGCGCTGCAGGTACTCCTTGGTGACGCCGCAGCCGATGTGATCCCATGGCAGCACTTCGTTCAGGTAGCGGCGGCGCAGGTAGTCGCGCGGGTCGATGGCGTGCGCGGCGAGGGCCTGCTCCCAGAGATCGAAGCGGCACTGGTCGGTCCAGCCGTCGAAACGGCAGCCGAGCTGGTGCGCGGTGAGCAGCACGGCGGCGAGGCGGCGGTCGCCGCGCGAGAAGATGCCTTCGAGGTAGGAGGTCTTGGCGTCGTGCCACTTGAAGCGCACGTGGCGGCGGCCGAGCTCGCGGCGCAGCAGCGACTGGCGCGACTCGGTCTCCGTGATGTCGACCTGCGCCGACCACTGGAACGGCGTGTGCGGCTTGGGCACGAAGGTCGAGACGCTGGCGGTGACGTCGCAGCGCCCCTTGCCGGCGGCGCTCACCTTGGCGGCCAGGTCGGCGATGCCGACCAGATCGTCCTCGCGCTCCCCCGGCAGGCCGAGCATGAAATAGAGCTTCAGCGCGCGCCAGCCGAGGCTGAAGATCTGGCGCGCCGCCTCGACCAGCTCCTCTTCCTGGTATTCCTTCTGGATGATGTCGCGCATGCGCTGCGAGCCGGCCTCGGGGGCGAGCGTGAAGCCGGTCTTGCGCACGCGGCGGATCTGCTCGAGCAGCGACGGCGCCAGGGCGTCGACGCGCGTCGACGGCAGCGACACGGCGACGCGCCGCGCCGCGAACTTGTTCATCAGCTCGGTGATCACCGGATTGACGCAGGAGTAGTCGCCGGTGCTCAGGCTGAGCAGCGAGAGCTCGTCGGTGCCGGTGGCCTCGACCGCGCGCTCGGCCTGCGCCAGCACGCGCTGCGGGTCGCGTTCCCGCAGCGGCCGGTAGATGTAGCCGGCCTGGCAGAAGCGGCAGCCTTTGACGCAACCGCGCATCACTTCGAGGCTCGGGCGGCCGTGCACCACCTTGATGTTCGGCACGACATGGGTCTCGGTCAGCGGCACGCTGTCGAGGTCGCGCAGGATGCGCTTTTCGACCACGCGCGGCAGGTCGTCGCGCACCGGGTCGATCGACAACAGCCGGCCGTCGCTCGCGTAGGTCGGCCGGTAGAGCGACGGCACGTAGACGCCCTGCACCTGCGCCAGGCGGTCGAGCAGCTCGCGGCGGTCGTGCCGGTCCCAGGCGAGGTAGACGTCGCAGATCTCGGTCAGCGCTTCCTCGCCGTCGCCGAGCAGTACGGCGTCGAGGAACTCCGCGATCGGCTCGGGGTTGAAGGCACACGGCCCGCCGGCGATCACCAGCGGGTGCGCCGCGCGGCGCTCGGCGGCGCGCAGCGGGATGCCGCCGAGATCGAGCATGGTCAGGATGTTGGTGTAGGTCAGCTCGTACTGCAGGCTGAAGCCGACGATGTGGAACTCCGACAGCGGCGTGTAGGTCTCCAGCGAGACCAGCGGGTGGTTCGCCTGGCGCAGCACCGCCTCGAGATCGATCCACGGCGCGTAGGCGCGCTCGGCGTAGATGTCGGCCCGCCGGTTGAGCAAGTCATACAGCAGCTGCAGGCCGGGGTGGGACTGCGAGATCTCGTAGACCTCGGGGAAGCAGAGGGCGACGCGCAGCGCCATCGCCGCCGGGTCCTTGTGCACGCAGCCCAGCTCGTTGCCGAGGTAGCGGCCCGGTTTCTCCACCCGTGCGAGGAGGCGTTCATAACTCTCAGCGTCGATCGGCATGTCTCCCCAGCGTGCTCCCCAGCGAACGGAGGCGCGATGATAGGGGGAAGCCTGGGACATCGCAACCGAGGCGCGACGGTTGCGTTTCGCGGCGACGGTATGGCAGCAATCCGATGTGGCAATAGGTACTTAGGCGCAGGAGCGGATGAATCGCACAAGCTCGAGGTGTGGACATGCCGGTGTACATCATCGCGCAGATCAGCATTCACGACCGGGTCGGGTATGAGAAGTATTCGGACGGGTTTCTCGAGGTCTTCGCCCGCTACCAGGGGGAGTTGCTGTCGGTGTCCGAGGCACCGGAGGTGATCGAGGGCGAGTGGCCGTGCACCCGCACGGTATTGATCCGCTTCCCCTCCGCCGACGAGGCGCAGCGTTGGTATGCCTCGCCCGAGTATCAGGCCCTGGCCCAGCACCGCATCCGTGCGTCGACGACGAATGCCGTCGTGGTGGAGGGATTGCAGTAGCCGACGGGGCCGCGAGGCCGTCACGCGGTGGACGAGACGCGGCGTCGCAGGCGCCGGTGACCGACGGGCGGTGACCGGCATCGGCCCTGCTGCCGCCGCTAGGACATGATGTTGATCGCGCGCGAGACGACCAGCATCAGGATCAGCAGAGACACCAGCGCCTGCAGGGACATGAGGCCCTTGGCCCAGACCGCCAGCGGCATGACGTCGGTCGGGCTGAACGCCGTCATGTTGGTGAACGCGAGATAGAGGTAGTCGACGTAGAGCGGGCGCCATCCAGGGGGGGCGAGGTGTGGCGACAGCTGCTGGGGGAATGCCAGGTCGGGAAAGGGTGGCCGGCGCGCCGCGCGGGCGGCCGAGCCGCCGCCATCGAGCTCCCAGTACAGCAGGCTGAAGGCGACGACGTTGAGCGACCACACGATGCCGCTCACCGCCAGCAGCGCCGACGCCGAAGCGGTGTGCCCGGTGCCGCGCATGAGGTCCGCGGTGAGCATGACGGTGGACTCCATCGCCGCCAGCGTCACCAACGCGGCCAGAGCGATCGAGCAGGCGCGCCACCCTCGGCTCGCGGTGGCGACGCGGCCGCGGTCACTGAGGAGGAGCGCCGCGAGCAGCAGCAGGCACCCGACGGGGAGGACCAGGTTCGGGAGTACGCCGAGCCAATCCGGTCGGATCGCCGCCAGCCCGGTGGCGAGCAACACGGCGCCGGCCACCGGCAGACGAGATTCCGGGATGGGATCGCGCGCCGTCACCGCCCACGCCGTAGTGTAGGGGCACGCGGTAGTCAACGAAACCGCGCGCCCCTCGACTCGCCCAGCCGCACCTGAGCGTGGCGGAGATCGCCGATCGCCTCGGCTATCAGGAACCGACCAACTTCGGCCGTGCATGCCGGCGCTGGTTCGGCGTCTCGCCATCGGTCTACCGTTCGCGGTCCATCGGGGGGTAGGGGCGGGCCGATGGCGCGCCCGCAGCCGCGCGGAGCGCGGCTCCGCCGGTATGGATGAGGCGCGCCCCGACGCCACGGCGCGGCGACGCGCCAGCGCGGCCTTGATATTATGGCAGTGACTATGCCAGTTTATCGCCTTCAGGAGTGAGGAGCGTGAGCGATCACCCTTTGCGCATTGTCGGTGCCCCCGGCTCGCCGTACAGCCGCAAGCTGCGCGCCGTGCTGCGCTACCGCCGCATTCCGTTCGCCTGGGTCAACCACGGCTCGCCCGAGAGCCGCGACCTGCCGCCGCCGCGCGTCGTCCTGCTGCCGCAGCTCATCCTGGCGGGCGCGGACGGCGGCCTCGAGGCGCGCACCGATTCGACGCCGCTGATCCGCCTCCTCGAGGGGGCGTATGCGTCGCGTTCTGTGATTCCGCCCGACCCGGCGCTGGCCTTTCTCGACGCGCTGCTCGAGGACTACGCCGACGAGTGGCTGACCAAGGCCATGTTCCACTATCGCTGGGCGTATGCGGACGACGTCGCCAACGCGGCCGCCATCCTGCCGCGCTGGTGGCGCACCGATCAGCCGGAGGCGCAGGCGGTGGCCGCGGGGGCGCAGTTCGCCGCGCGGCAGGTCGGGCGCCTCGCGGTGGTCGGCTCGAATCCGACCACCGCTCCGGTGATCGAGGCGAGCTATCTGCGCCTGCTCCACCTGCTCGACGCCCATCTGACCGGCTCGCGCTTCGTCCTCGGCGGCCGCCCGGCGGCCTGTGACTTCGGCCTCTTCGGTCAGTTGACGCAATTGGTGAGCTTCGACCCGACGCCAATGGCGCTCGCCCGCCGCCACGCGCCGCGCGTGGTCGCCTGGGTCGATGTGGCGGAGGACCTGTCGGGTCTGGAGCCGCAGGCGGATGACTGGACCCGGCGCGATGCCGTTCCCGCCACGCTGCGCGCGCTGCTGGCGGAGGTCGGCCGCGTCTATGTCCCCTTCCTGTTGGCCAACGCGGCGGCCCTGCAGCGCGGCGCGGAGCGGGTCGAGTGTACGATCGACGGCCAGCCGTGGACCCAGAAGCCGTTCCCGTATCAGGCCAAGTGCCTGGGCTGGCTGCGCCAGCAC
>JBOHWA010000414.1:0-7566 GCA_050735855.1 Binatia bacterium | reverse complement strand
GTGCCGACCGGTTTCTCCGCCGTGCCGCCGCTCGGGCCGGCGATGCCGGTGGTGGCGAGGCCGACGCCGGCGCCGAGCGCGCGGCGCACGCCGCGCGCCATCGCCTCCGCCGTCTCGCAGCTCACCGCGCCGTGCTGCGCCAGCGTCTCGGCCGGGACGCCGAGCTGCGCCTGCTTGACCGCGTTGCTGTACGCGACGATGCCGCCAAGGACGTAGGCCGAGCTGCCCGGGACGTCGGTGAGGCGATGGCCGATCAGGCCGCCGGTGCACGATTCGGCCACCGCGACGGTGGCGCCGCGCGCCGTCAGCAACTCGCCGACCACGCCTTCCATGGTCGCGTTGCCCTCGCCGTAGCAGAACGCGCCGATGCGCTCGCGCAGCGTCGCCGCCACCGCCGCCAGCCGCGCGTCGATGGTCGCCGGCGGCCCCTGCACGGTGACGCGCAGGGAGATCTGCGGAAAGGCAGCGCGGAAGGCGATGCGGCCCTCGGCCGGATCGACGGCGCCGGCGACCAACTCGTCGAGCGCCGATTCGCTGATGCCGAAGGTCTGGAAGGTGTGGCTGCGGTACTCGTCGGTGCCGCCGCGGGCACCGCGCACCCAGGGCAGCACCTGCTCGCTGAGCATCGCCTTCATTTCGCGTGGGACCCCGGGCAGGACGATGCAGTGGCAGGGGCCGTGGTCGGTGGCGATGGCGAGGCGGAAGCCCGGGGCGGTGCCGAGCGCGTTCGGGATGATCGTGGCGCCGGCCGGGAACATTGCCTGCTTGAGGTTATTCTCCGGCATGTCGCGGCCCATGGCGGCGAACATCTGGCGGATGCGGTCGGCGACGCCCTGGTCGAGCCGCAGCGGTTGCCCGGCGACCTGCCCGACGATCTCGGTGGTCAGGTCGTCGGCCGTCGGACCGAGGCCGCCGGTGCAGATGATCAGGTCGGCCGCGGCGAGGGCCGTACGCCAGGCGCCGGCGATGCGCTCCGGGTAGTCGCCGACCACGATCATCGCCGCCACATCGACGCCGATGCCGACCAGCTGGTCGGCGATGTAGTGCGCATTGGTGTCGAGGGTGCGGCCGGTGGTGAGCTCGTCCCCGGTGCTGATCAACGCCGCTCGCATCGCTGCCCCTCTTTCTCGCGCGCCGTCAGACAATGGCCAACAACAGGCGCGTCGCCAGGTTGGCGTACAACCCGGAGACGACGTCGTCGAGCACCACGCCGCGGCCACCTGGCATGGCCCGGTCGATGGCGCCGGCCGGGTACGGCTTGATGACATCGAACAATCGGAAGATGAAGAAGGCGACCACGGTGTGCTCCCAGGTCGGCGGCATGAAGAGGGTCGCGCCGAGGTAGCCGACCACCTCGTCGATGACGATCTTGTGGCTGTCGTGCTCCTGCAGCAACGCGTCGGCCCGGCCGGCGATCCAACACGCGCCCGCCACCGCCGCGACGTAGAGCAGGACGTAGAGTGTGGCGGACGCGTGCCACCACGACGCGGTCAGCCAGAAGAGTGGAATGCCGACCAGACTCCCGAAGGTGCCGGAGGCGACCGGGATGTAGCCGACGTATCCGGCGGAGGCGAGAAACAGGATCAGGCGGCGCATCGGCGTGACGAGCCGCGGATCCTAGGGGGCGCCGACCGGGCGAGTCAAGAAACCCGCGCGCGGCCGGCGCCGGCCCGGGTCAGCGCGACATCAGCCGGCGGATCGCCGCGAAGCGCGCGTTCTCCTTGCGCAGGTGCAGGATCTCGTCCTCCAGCTTGCGGAACAGGCTGGCGACGTCGTCGAGCGCCGCGATGGCGCGCTTGAGCATCGGCTTGCCGGCGCCGCCGCCTTCACCGCGCCGGCGGCGCGGGGCGAGCTTGGTGCCGCGCTGGCGGGCGACGCGATAGTAATTGGCCGCGACGGTACCCTGCTGGCGACCGCTCTTGGTGGCGACGCGGCGGAACGCTTCGGTGCGGCCGATCTTGTCCGCCGCCACCATCTTCTCCACCTGCTCGAAGATCTCCGTACCGATGCTGCCGCGCTTCGCCGACTTCGGTTTCTTCTTAGCTGCCATATATCGACTCCCCTCCGTATCGTTGTGTACGCACGGACCATCAATTCCACATATAAGGGACAACATTGCAAACGCAAATACACCTTCGCGCGACGCGCCGGGCAAATGTAGATGCGCGCCGGCGAGTACAAATTCGACCACGGCGGTGCGTGTGATGAATGTATGCGCGCCGCTTCCGGGCCGCCGCGGCATGCCGCGTGCAGATCGGGCTAGCGTCGGGCGGCGGCTTTCCGCTAGAGTCCGCTCCGTTTCTCCGGGGAGTCCTGTGTATGAGTAATGGCCAGATCACCGCGCGCGTCGCCGATTGGGTCGCGGGCACCAAATACGAAGACATTCCGCGCCGCATCGGCGACGAGGCGAAGAACCAGATCCTCAGCACGATCGCGGCGGTGCACGCCGGGCATTTCAGCGACACAGGGCGCATCGTCAGCCGCACGGTGAAGGAGTGGACCGGCGGCAAGGAAGCGACGCTCATCCCGTCGGGCGAGCGCACCGCCGCCCATACGGCGCTGGTTGGCAACGCCGGGCTGGCGATGGCGCTCGAGTACGACGACTATCTGCTCGGCGGCCGCACCGGGCCGACGGCGGTGTTGGCGACGCTGGCCGTGGCCGAGAAGCTCGGCGCCAGCGGCCAGGACTTCCTGCTCGCCCAGGTGGTGGCCAACGAAGTGGCCGGGCGCGCCGGGCTGGCGATCTCCTTCGGGGCGCCGGACGATCAGCTGACCTCGGCGGTGCATCTGGTCGGCAGCGCCGTGGTCGGCGCCAAGCTGCTCAAGCTCGACCGCGCCCAGACCGAGCACGCGCTCGGCATCGCCCTCTTGCAGCCCACCGTCCTGCTGCCGGCGGGCTTCTTCGGCTCCGAGGCCAAGGTCGTGCAGGCAGCGCTGTTGGCACCGATCGGCATCCAGGCGGCGGAGTTCGCGGCCAACGGCTTGCGCGGCGCGCACGACGTCTTCGACGCTCCCGACGGCTTCCTGCAGGCGCTCGGCCGGCCGCCGCTGCCGGGCGCATTCAAGGGCTTCGGCAAGGTGTGGCTGACCGACGGGCTGGGGTACAAGGTGTATCCCGGCTGCGCCTATCTGGGCTCGGTCATCGACTGCGTGCTCGGCCTCAGCCGCCAGCACCATCTCGACGCCCGCAAGGTGCATGCGGTGCACGTCGGCGTCAGCCCGCTGACGCTGGCGATGGACGCGCGCTCCGCGCCCTTCGTGCACGGGCCCGAGACGCTGGCGACGACGCTGAATCACACCGTGGCGTACAACGTCGCCGTGGCCCTGATCGACAAGGAGCTGTCGCCGCGCCAGTTCACCCGCGACCGTATCAAAGACGCCGCCGTCTGGGAGCTGGCCGGCAAGGTGCGGCTGTCGCTCGACGACGAGCTGGCGCGCCGCGCCCGCGAGCGCGCCCCGCTGCGCCATGCCGGCGAAGACGGCGCCCAGGCGCACCTCTTCGACCTCGAAGCCATCGACCTGAACGGCTACAAGACCACCTTTGGTGCGCGCGTGCGCGTCGAGCTCGAGGGTGGGCGCAGCTTCGATCTCGAGCAGGAAGCCCCGACCGGCAGCGGCGCGCGCCCGTTCGACGACCGGCGCAAGGCGGTGGAGGACAAGTTCCGCCGCGAGACCCGCTACACGCTGCGCAAGGAACGCATGGAGAAGGCGATCGACCTCGTCCATCACCTCGAGGACGCGAGCGCCGCCCACATCCGCGAGCTGGCGCGGCTCTGTTGCTCGGAAAAGGCGTAGGAGAGTGGACGGAGAAGTGAGACGGGAGAAAGACTGACGGGAGACGGGAGACGGGGGGTTGCGGTGCGGCTCTCCCGTCTCTCGTCTCCCGTCTGTCTTTCTCCCGTCTGTTCCTAGGCGCGCAGCGACCAGTCGTCCCCGTCGCGGTCGACGATACCCTCGCCGGTCAACTTGCGCAGGTGGGCGTGCACCGACATGGCGGCGGCGCCGTGCAGGAACTCGGGCACGTCGGTGTACATGCGCTTGACCAGCTCGCTGACCGTGCGCACGCCGCTGCGCAGGCCGGCGAGGATCTGTTCGTCGCGCAGCGCGCGATGCGCGAGGTACGACTGGATCTTGGCTTGCGGATCATGGATCGCCGGGCCGTGCGCCGGGTAGATGACGGCCACGTCGAGCGCCAGCAGCCGGCGCAGCGAGTGCAGATAGTCGCCGAGATCGCCGTCGGCCGGGATGACGGTGGTGCCGGCGCCGAGCACGACGTCGCCGGTGAACAGCGCTCGCTCTTCCGGCATGTACCAGCAGAGATGGTCCCAGGCGTGCCCCGGCGTCCAGACGGCGCGCAGCGTGGCGCCCTCGGTGGCGATCTCGCTGCCTTCGTCGACCGCCTCGACGCCGACGCTGCCGTCGAGCTTGTCCCACGGCTTCTTCGACACCGTCAGCGCGCCGAAGCGATGGCGGATGCCCTCGACGCCGCCGATGTGGTCGGCGTGGCCGTGGGTGAGGACGATGCGCTCGAGCGTCTCGCCGCCGCGCACCTCGCGCAGCGCCTTCTCCAGCAGCGGCAGGTACTGCGGCACGCCCTGGCCGGTGTCGAGCAGCAACGGCTGCCGGCTGGTGCCGATCAGGTAGGTGTTGGTGCCCGGCCCGGTGAACGGTCCCGGATTCTGCCCCAGCACGACGGTGACGCGCGGCGACCAGACGGCGATGTCAGGCATATCGAGCCCGATCATCGAATCGGTGACCACGCGCCCGGGCAACGCTGACATGCGATCCGCCTAGCAGGGCCACCAGGGGGGTGCAACAAGGATTTACGTCACGAGTATAGTTGCTGCGTCGCGGCGCAGGGGCGCGGTGGAACAACAGTAGCTAGTGCTATGAAGACCGGCGATGCATATTGGATAAGTATAAATAGACCCACGCATATGTTGCGCTCGGGCTCACTTGGCACGCGGTAGTCCGAGCAGGCGCTCGGCGATGATGCCGCGCTGGATTTCGGATGAGCCGGCGGCGATGGTGCGGCCGCGCGAATAGAGCATCAAGTGCGACCAGCGGCCGTCGTCGACGGCGTGCGCCGATCCCGCGGCGAGCTGGGCGAAGGGGCCGGTGAGCTCGACGGCGGTGTCCAGCATGCGCTGGTACATCTCGCTCCAGAAGAGCTTTTCGACCGATCCTTCCGGGCCGGGAATGCCGCCGCGCAGCACGTTGGTGAGGTTGCGCAGCGCGGTGTACTTCATCGCCTCGCTGTCGATGTACGCGGCGGCGAGCTTCTGACGCGCCAGCGGCTGGCGCGCGGCCGGCAGCTGCCGCGCCCGGCGCAGCAGGTCCTCGAGGGCGACGCGCGATTGCAGCTGGCGGCTGAAGGTCAGCGTCTGGCGCTCGTGCATGAGCGTCGTGATGGCGATCTCCCAGCCGTGGTTGATCGTGCCGACGACGTTGGTACAGGGTACGCGCACGTCGTCGAAGAAGACCTCGTTGAAGTCCTCCTCGCCGGTGATCTGGCGCAGCGGCCGCACGCTGACGCCGGGGCTGTGCATGTCGACCAGCAGAAACGTGATGCCTTTGTGTTTCGGCGCCTCGGGGTCGGTGCGCACCAGCAACATGCACCAGTCCGCAAAACGGGCGAAGCTGGTCCACACCTTCTGCCCGCTGACCACGAACGAATCGCCGTCGCGCACCGCGCGCGTCTTCAGCGCCGCCAGGTCGGAGCCGGCATTGGGCTCCGAGAAGCCCTGACACCAGATCTCGTCGGCGGCCAGGATGGGGCGCAGGTGGCGCTGCTTCTGCGCCTCGCTGCCGTGCGCGATCAGCACCGGGCCGCCCATGGTCAGCCCGGCGAGGTTGATGAGCTGCGGCGCGCGGGCGCGCGCCATCTCCTCCTGGAAGATGATCTGCTCGATCAGCGATGCCCCGCGGCCGCCGTAGGCGTGTGGCCAGTGCACGCCGCACCAGCCGGCCTCGTACAGGCTGCGCTGCCAGGCCTTGCCGTACGCGACCCAGGCGTCGAGCTCGACCGGCTCGACGCCCGGCGGATGGGCGGTCAGCCAGGCGCGCAACTCGGCGCGAAAGCGCTCCTCGGCGGGCGGGAAGGTGAAATCCATCCCTGCTGGCTAGCCCGGGCGAGCCCGAGGGGTCAATCTGATCCTCCACGGTGTCAGCAAAGCGACGCTTTGACTGGAAAACACGGCATCAAGCACATCGACGACGGTATGGGCGGGCGGGCGGCCGACTGATCGCCCGCGGTGCATTTCACCGACCTCCGGGCACGGGACATGCTCTGGCAAGGGCCAGGCAGTCGTCTCGGCCATGTCGGAGGTAGCGGGTATGTCGTCAGCGACGGGTGAACTGAACGCCACATCGGTCGCGCGCGGTGGCGGGGCTGACACGGTGGCGGCGGTCGAAACCAGCACGCAGACGGAGAAGCGCCGCCTCCTGGTGCTGGTGCGCACCGGGCTGACGCTGGCGATCGGCTACCTGCTCCTGTTCAGCTCGACGGCGCCGACGCCGGCGCCGGCGACGCTCGCCTTCGTCGTCCTCTACCTGGCGAGCAACATCATCATCGCGCTGATGCCGCCGCGCATCCTCGACAAGGCCGGCTTCGACTTCGGTCTCATTCTCGCCGACACCGCGGCGATCTCGTGCGCGCTGCTGCTCATTCCCGACACCGACGCGGACGTCTTCATCTTCTATTTCGCCATCATTCTCCTCGCCTCGATCAGCGATCGGCTGGTGCTCAGCCTGCTGGCGCCGGTCGTGACCAGCGGCGCCTACCTGGCCTTCCTGCTCGCCCGCCACGGCGTCGACGACGTGCTGCAGCCGGCCGTGCTGTTGCGCCTGCCGTTCTTCCTGCTCACCGGCGCCTTCTACGGCTTCTTCGTCGACCGCGTCCGCCGCGGCCAGGTGGCGGTGGCGGCGGCGAAGGAGCGGTCGCAGGCGCGCACCGAGCTGCTGTCGCTGATCACCCACGATCTCAAGCAGCCGCTCTGGGTCGCGACGCAGTCGGCCGCCCTGCTCTATGATCAGCTCCAGCAGGAGAAGTCGCCGGCGCGCGATCTCGCCGCGCAGGTGATGGTCAGCCTGCGCCGGATGGAATCCCTGACGCTGAACTTCCTCGACATGAGCAAGATGGAATCGCGCCACCTGCAGGTGACGCCGCGCCGCACCGGGCTGAACCGCATCGTGCAGGACCTGGTCGACGCCTATCGGCCGGCGCTCGACCTGAAGCGCCTGCGCGTCGACCTGGCGTTGTCCGCGACCCTGCCGCCGGCCTGGGTCGACCCGCTGCAGATCGAACGCTGCCTCACCAACCTGCTCGACAACGCCATCAAATTCACCCCCGCCGGCGGTACGATCACCTGCCGCACGGCCGTCGACGAGCCGTGGGTCGCGGTCACCATCGGCGACAGCGGGCCGGGCATCGGCGCCGAGCGCGCCGCGACGCTGTTCACCCGCTTCCAGGACGGCACCGACGTCGCCGGACGGCGCAGCACCGGTCTCGGGCTGCACATCGCCGGCGCCATCGCCGAGGCGCTCGGTGGCGAGATCCGCCTCGAC
>JBOHWA010000413.1:0-11072 GCA_050735855.1 Binatia bacterium | reverse complement strand
GCCCACGGCCTCGCCCGCGCCGCACTCGGCTGCGGCGGGCTCGGGCTCGGCGTGCCGGTCGGGACCGTCGACCAGGGGCTCGTCGCCCTGTTCGAGGAAGCGCTCGCCTGCGCGCCGCACGCCTATCCGCCGGCGCTGCGGGCGCGGTTGCTGGCGCGTCTGGCGCTCGAGATCTACTTTTCCGATGCCGCCATCCGCCGGCAGACACTGGCGGACGAGGCGTGGTCCCTGGCGGCGGAGACCGACGCGGCGACGCGCGCCTATGTCGGCCAGGCGCGACTGGTGGGCCTCTGGGACATCACGCCGTCCGACGTGCGCATGGAATGGTGCGGCGAGCAGGTCGAGCTGGGACGCCAGTTGGCCGACGACGAGGTGGAGCTGCGCGGGCACACCTACCGCCTGCACGAGGTCATCGACTCCGGCCTGGCGGAGGAGTGGGAGCCGGAGCTGCAAACGCTGATGCGGCTGAGCGAGCGGTTGCGCGAGCCGCGCTTTCTCGGCATGGCCGTCGGCACGCGCGCCATGCGCAGCGTGTGGCTCGGCCGCTTCAGCGAGGCCGAGGGGCTCGGGCAGCGAGCGCTGGAGCTGGCGCAGTCGGTCGACGATCTCCAGATCCCCATCAGCGTCGGCGTGCAGCGCTTCTTCATGCGCCGGCTGCAGGGGCCGGCAGACGCCGTCGAGCCCTCGGCGCGCGCGATACTGGCCGCGGCACCGACCATTCCCGGCGCCCGCTGCATGCTGATCCTCGCACTCTGCGATCTGCGCCGCTTCGACGAGGCGCGCGCCGAGCTGGAGCTGCTCGACGACGCCGGCTTCACGACCCTCAAGCGCGCCAACCGGCTGGCGAGTCTGGTGCCGTGGCTGGCCGAGGCCGCGGTGCTGCTCGGCGATGAGGCGAGGATGCGGGCGCTGCACAGCGAACTGCTGCCCCTCGCCGGACGCAACATCTCGCTCCAATTGCGCGTCTGCTTCGGGCCCGCGGCACTGTTCCTCGGCATGATCGCCGGCGGCCTCGGCCACAGCGACGAGGCTGTCGCTCATCTCGAATCGGCGCAGACGTTGGCGGCGCGCCTCGGCGGCCGGCCGCTGCTGGCGCTCATCCAGGTCGAGCGGGCTCGCGTGCTCGCTGCGATCGGCGCCCTCGAAGCGGCCGCAGAAGCCTTGCGTGCCGCCCGGCAGGGCGCGACCGAGCTGGGGCTCGGCGGGCTCATCGATCGTATCGAGCATCTCGAAGCGGCAGTGGCGATCGCGGCGCAGGCCGTCGCGCAGGCAGCCGTGGAAGCCGCCGACGGGGTGGCCGTCGCCGCCGGCACGCGCGGACGAGTCGTCCCCTTTCCGCGCCGGCGGGCCGTGCCCGTGCCCGCCGCCGCCACCGGGCACAGCCTGGTTGCGAGGCAGGACGCAGAGCGCAGTCCCCCGCCGAGCGCGACGCTGCGACGCGAGGGCAGGCTGTGGACCATCGCCGCGGGCGGCACCGCCGTGCGCTGTCCGCACACCAAGGGGCTGCGCTACCTGGCGCACCTGCTCGCCCATCCCGGCAAGTCGTTTCATGCCCTCGAGCTCGTCGCCCTGGAGCGGCCGGAGGCGGCCGGCGGCGCGGCGCGCGTGGACATCGACGCGCGCGGCTTCCGCGTCGGTCCGCCGCAAGTCGGAGAGCCGCTCGCCGACGCCAAGGCCCTCGCCGCCTACCGCCGCCGGCTGGGGGAGTTGAGCGAGGAGCTCGCCGAGGCCACGGCCTTCAACGACCTCGCCCGCGCGGCGCGCCTGCAGGAGGAGATCGACGCGTTGACGCACCTCCTCGCCAGCAGCCTCGGCCTCGGCGGGCGCGCCCGCGTCACCGGCTCATTCGCCGAGCGCGCGCGGCTCAACGTCACGCGCGCCATCCGCTCCGCCATACAGCGCATCGCCGAGGGTCACGCGGACCTCGCACGGCATCTCGCCGCGAGCATTCGCACCGGCACCTTCTGCGGCTACGCTCCGCAGCCGGGCGACCCGATGCGCTGGGAGCTGTAGAGCGCCGGCCGCAGGCAGAAAGCATTTGTGCAGCAGCGAGCTGGCTCAGTATGGAGGATGTCATGCGAACCCCGTTCCCAGCCCGGCAAGAGGGTGTGCTCTACCTGACCGAAGGCGGCCAGGAGACCGAGATCATGTACAAGTTCGGGCACGACCTGCCCGAGTTCGCCATGTACCCGCTGCTCGACCAGCCGCGCGCCATGGCCGAGTTGCAGGGCATGTACCGTCGCTACCTGGACACCGCGGCCCGCCACGGCTTCGCGGTGCTGATGGGCGGCCTGGACTACCGCGCCAGCCCGGACTGGGCGAGCAAGCTCGGCTACACGGCCACCGCGCTCGCGGATCTGCAGCTGCGGTCGATCGGCTTTTTGCGCGACGTTGCCCAGCCCTATGCGGGCCAGCTGCCGGACATCCGCATCGTCGGGGCCGCGGGGCCGCGCGGCGATGCCTACCAGGACAACCGCGCCATCACGGCCGAGTCGGCCGAAGAGTACCACAGCGTCCAGCTGACCACGCTGAAGCAGGCCGCTGTGGACCTGGTGGTCGGGACGACCTTCAACAACGTGCCGGAGGCCGTCGGCCTGGCGCGCGCCGCGTACCGCATCGGCCTGCCGCTGTCGGTGTCGTTCACACTCGACAGCACCCACCGCCTGAAATCCGGGCCCACCCTGCGCCAGGCGATCGAGTCGGTCGATGCACTGGCCGGCGACGCGCGGCCCGACTTCTACGGCATCAACTGTTCGCACCCGGTGGAGTTCGAGCCGGCGCTGGAGCCGGGCGACTGGTTCGAACGCGTCCGCTGCCTGCGGCCCAATGCGGCCAAGATGGACAAGATCTCGCTGTGCACGCTGGGCCACCTCGAAGAAGGCGACCCGGTGGAGCTCGGCCAGATGATGGGCGACCTGGCACGACGCTATCCGCACATCGACATCTGGGGCGGCTGCTGCGGCACCTGGGAGACGCACCTGGAGCAGATCGCGCGCGGCGTGTTGGCGGTGCGCTCACGGCGGTGAGCATGCGACCTGTGCGTCCTCATCTGCGTCGCGACACGAGCCACGCGGATCTTCGAGAGGTCGCGAGCACATCGGCCAGCGCCGCGCCGGCCTCGCTCATGCGAGGGAAGAACGTTGGTCCGAGCGCGTTGGATCTATCTCCGGCGCTGGCGTCCGCGGACGTTCTGTCGGAGCCACGCAGCAACGTCGGGCTCGCTGCTCTCGCCCGCGGCAAGCGAGCGGGTCAGCATCGTGGCGTCCGCCTCTGACGCCACCAAATCCTGGCCGTTGCGGTCGAGGAAGATGTATGCGGCCATGAAACCCGTTCGCTTGTTGCCGTCGATGAACGGGTGATTGCCGACGATGCCGGCGGCATAGGCCGCGGCGAGCGCAACGAGGTCGGGAGCCTCGTAGGCCCGAAGGTTGCGGGGCCGGGCGAGCGCCGAGTCGAGCAGTCCTTCGTCCCGGATGCCCGGCGAGCCGCCGAACTCCGCGAGAAGCATCTGGTGAACCGCCATGACAGCTCGCTTCGCCAGCCAGACGGGAGCGCGCTTCACCTGGCGAGATCACGGAGGGTGTTGCGATAGGCGCGCATACCCTTGCGGGCGCTGTCGAGCTGCGCCTCGAACTCCGGGTCGTAGGGGGTCACTTCGTACCCGGTGGGTGTCTCGATCAGGAACAGTTCGTCACCCGTCTCAACCTGGAGACGGGACAGCGCCTCCTTTGGCAGGATGATACCGGCAGAATTGCCGATCTGGCGGACGGTGACCTTGACCATGCAGACCCACTTCTTCCGTAATACATATGTTATAACCTCGACGCGGTGCGGTCAAATTGGGCGCGCGGTGCGGGCAGGAGCGCGGTCCTCGGCGACGTCCGCCACCCGAACCCTCGCTCAACCGGAGCAATGGTTTGCGTTTCGCCGTCCCTGAAGTCGGCGGCCGCGACGCAGGCACGATTCGCACCGCCAGCGCGTCATCCCAGAGACCAACGACTGCTCCTCGACACCTCAGCTCCACCTCCCTCGCCTGCGCAGGAAGTCCGCACCGGCGATGGCGATCAGGATGGCGATCGCCAGCAGCATCCCGTGCCGCGAGATCGCCGGCGCAGGGGCGGCCAGGTCAGCTGAGCAGATGCCGGCGTTGCCGGGATTGTCACAGGAACTTCCCGGCGGGCAGGACGCATCCTCGCAGCACACGTCGTCGACACAGTTGCCGGATTCGCAGCCGACGCCATCCGAGCAGGCGCCGCCGTTTGGCTGAGGTGTGCCGGTGCTCGTCGCGCTGGGCATTGTCGTCTGGGTGGGAGTCGGAGTGGTGGTCGGCGTAGTTGACGGGGTTCGAGTCGGTGTTGCCGTCGGTGTCGTTGATGGCGTCGCCGTCGGCGTGTGAGTCGGCGTGGCGGTCATCGTCGCCGTCGACGTGGCGGTCAACGTCGCCGTCGGGGTGTCCGTCGCCAATCGGCTGCGGTTGCGGGCATCGCCCTGTCACAACCACGATCGGACGGCGAAAGCCCGGCCCCGATCCGGTCGGGTCAGCGAGGTCCGCCCACCACACTTCCCCCTGCCCGACCGCTACCATTCCGTGCGTGCGAGGATGCGCCGGGCGGCAGCCGAGACCGCCGGATCAGCCTGCGGACCGACGTCATCGCAAACCCTGTCCATCGCCTCAGTGATCGCCTCGGGATCGTGGCGGGAGAGATACTCCGCCACGGCCTCGGCGTAGAGTTGGCTGCGCGACTTCCGGAGCCGGCGCGCCAGTCGCTCCGCCCCCACGTACACCTCGTCGGGAATCGAAATCGCCGTCTTCATACCAAAAGTATAACCGTGACAGGCGATCACCGGGAAGCACATCCGAGCCGACGGGCCGGAGCGTTCGTTCGGAGAAAAGGGGCGCAGCCGCAGCGTGCAAGCGGAGAAAGCGTCCCCGAGTAGCGCCAGTTTGAACACCCCAACAAGCGTGAGTTTGAACTCGGCGGTCGCCTGGGTGCGCGAAATGCACAGGCTGCGCCTCGCCATGGCGGCCTGAGGGCTGCACGGCGCCGCGGTCAATCCAAAGTTTGCAACTCCCGTTGCGGGGGTTCGATCCAGCCGAGGCGCGCGTGCATGGCGCACAGATCTCGCATAGTCTCGCGACCGTCGGGAGGTCTTGAATTGGGCAGTGGCGAACGCATGCTGATCGCCTGGGCCGCACTGATCTTCGTCGGCTGTGGCGACGGCGGGCATAGCGCGACCACCGCGGGTGTCGTCGACATCGGCGGCGGCCGCATGATGTACCGAGAGTGCCGGGGCACCGGTACACCGATCGTCGTACTCGTATCCGGAAAGGGCAATCGCGCCGACATTTGGAGCGCGCGCCTCGACCCGACGAAAGCTTCGCCAACGGTCTTCCGCGCCGTGGGCGACTTCACGCGCGTCTGCGCCTACGACCGCCCCCTGACCACAGGCACGGCGGACGAGCCGGGTCGCAGCGATCCGGTGCCGGAGCCTGTGACAGCGGCCGACGGAGCCGCCGATCTGCACGCGTTGCTGGTCGCGGCCGATGAAGCGGGTCCCCACGTCGTCGTCGGACACTCGTACGGCGGGCTGATCAGCAGGCTGTATGCGAGCACATACCCCGCGGACGCTGCTGGTCTCGTCCTCGTCGACGCCCTCTCGGAAGGTTTGTACGATGGGCTGACACCCGAACAGCGGGCCGTCTTCGAGACACTCAATTTGATTCCCGAGCGGGTCGACAACGTGCGTTCATTCGCGCAGGTGCGCGCGGCGCCGGCGGTACCTCCGATGCCCGCGATCGTGCTCACGGCGGACAAGCGGCCGATCACGGCGCAGGACATCGCGGACGGCAAGTTTCCGCCCATCGTCACCGAGGAGTTCGCCGACGCCCTCTGGACGGCGCAATGGGCGGCTCAGGACAGCCTCGCCGGCCTCTTCCCCGACGGCGAGCACATCTCGAACACGAACAGCGGTCACTACATACTGCTCGAACAGCCCGAACTCGTGATCGACTCGATCCGCGCTGTCGTCGATTCGGTCCGGACCGGGACCCCGCTTCGGCGCTGAAACGGCACGGACCAAGCGGGTGGAGCGTCCCCGAGTAGCGCCAGTTTGAACACCCTAACGACCGTGAGTTTGAAATCGGCGGTCGCCTGGGTGCGGGAGATCTGACGGGCTGCGGCGGGCACTAGAGCCCGAACTCTCACAATGAGTGGACCGGCGGCGGGGGGCAGGTCAGGAGCACTCCGACCCGGAGATTCGACTGGCCAGCGGCCTACCTCCGATGAGTGAGGGCAGCCGCCCTGACGGCGAGTATCAA
This sequence comes from Binatia bacterium, assembly GCA_050735855.1. Classification (GTDB taxonomy): domain Bacteria; phylum Desulfobacterota; class Binatia; order HRBIN30; family CADEER01; genus JBOHWA01. Next base: position 4,753 of record JBOHWA010000413.1, on the reverse strand, counting down.
ACGTCGGCCGGCCGCCGATAGGGCGACGTGGCGCTCCTTCGCGTCTGAGTCCCGGAAGCTGACCCAGCCGCGACGGATCAGCTCGCGGATCGTGTCGTCCAGGTCCGCGGCGAACTCTCCGCGCACGCGCAGCTCACACGACAGGATCCAGAGCTGCGCGACGCCTCCCAGCATCGAGAGCACGAGCAGGACGGCACGGTGGTGTGACCAGAGGTCGGCGAGCTGCACGCCCGCGTTCTAGCCGTGAACTATGCGCCCCGCAACTCAATTATTATCGACCCTTTACTGCAGCCGCTCGCCGCCGGCCCGCACCAGCATCCCGCCCAACCGCTCGATCGCCGCTGTCAGCGCGTCAAGCTGGTGCCCGTGCAGCCGGCCACGCCGACGCTTCGACGACGAAGCTCTACGACCGTCGCGGGTACAACCCGGAGAAGTCGGCCTCGTTCTTTGCGACCTACTGACCTGTCTCAGGCGGCGCGGTTGCTCTTGAGAGGAACGAAGCGGATCTCCACCCGCTTGTTCAGCGCAGAGGCGATGCGGCGCAGCATCGCCAACGAGTGGCCCTCGTAGTCGTCGTCTTCGAGGCGCGAGATGACCGACGCGGTAGTGCCAACTCTCGCGGCGAGTTCCTTTTGGGTCAGCTTCGCCTTGGTGCGCAGCTCGTACACTTTGCGGGCGACCTCAGCGCTCGCGCGCGCCTCTTCGAGCTCCGCAATCCGTTCGGGTCGTCCCGCGTAGAAGCGGCGGTGAACGTATTCGAGCGCCGCCGATGTGCGCTTCTTCTTGGACATCTATCAGTCCTCCGGGGGCGTGAAGGTGTGCCGCTGCGGATGCGCCTCGAAGGCGGTCTTCCGTTGCACCGCCTTCTCGATCTCCTTGGGCGGAACTGCCACCTGCTGCTTCGTGATGCCGTGGGAGACGACGGCGGCCGTGCGTCCGTGAAAGAAGTAGAGCATGCGATAGTTTACGCCGGCGTGCTTGGTGCGAATCTCGTAGATTCCATCGCGCAAATATTCCACCTCGGGGCGGCGCAGCTCGTGGCCCAGCTCTTCGAGCCGGTCGAGACGAACCATGCACTTCGCGCGGGCCATCGACGGAAGCGCAGCCAGCCAGTCGACGAGTGGGACCTTTCCATTCTCCTCACGGAAGAAAACGACCTGAGTTGTGGGCACCAGCCCCTCCAACTACTTCGCAACATTGCGAAGGCTCAGCGCGCTTCTTGGTACACCGGAAGCCAGACGCGCGCAATCGTCGCTTGCGCCGACCACAGCGGGCACGGCTGAACACCTGACGGCAACGAGCAACGACCTTCAAAGCCTCTCCTGGGGAGGCAGCGCCGCCGGAGGAGAGGTGGCGAGCGGAGCGCGCCGGAGAGGTGGGGTCGCCCCGAACCTTCCCAGCCGAGCAAAAGAAAAAGCCCCGCTTCTGCGGGGCTCAGTCTTCTAAGCTGCCTGCTCCGTGTCGCGAGGAACGTAGGGCGGGAGCTTGAGAACCTTCATGTTCTCTTTAGCCGTACGGCAGATTGGGAACCTGTCAAATCGACGCTTGAGCCGAGTGGACGACCAACTCGCGCTCCTGGGCGGGAGCCCGCTCGGTCCGGCGCCGCGGCGTCGGGTGGCGAAAACTGCAACCTTAAAGCAAGGGTTGCAGTTTCGCCCCGAAAAACCCTTGCTGGGAAAGGCGTCCCCGACGGGATTTGAACCCGTGTTGCCGACGTGAAAGGCCGGTGTCCTGGGCCAGGCTAGACGACGGGGACGTAGTGCAGAGGGCTGGCTGGAGCTTCCGTGAGGTATGCGAAATCCGGCGGCGAATCAATCCATCGGCTCAGGCGCGCAGCCACAGCCAGATGGCGGCAATCGCGAGCGTCAGGATGGTGATGGGGATGCCGGCGCGGGCGTGCTCGCGCCAGCTGATGTGCACGCCGAGGTGGGCGGCCTGATCGACGACGATCAGGTTGGCGATGCTGCCGACCAGAATGAGGTTGCCGGCCAGGGTGCTGGCGAGGGCGAGCAGCGGCCCGGCGATCGGCGTCTGGGCGCTGGGCAGCAGGAGCATGACGGCGGGGACGTTGGAGACCAGGTTCGAGAGGATGACGGTGACGGCGAAGAGCCAGCCGGGCTGCTGCAGGTCGACGCCGGCGGCGGCCAGCCCGCCCTGGATCGCCGCCAGGGCCCCGGACTGGGCCAGCGCGTGGTTCACCATGAACAGCGCGATGAACAGGATGAGCAAGGGCCAGTCGACCAGCGCCAGCATGGCGCGCGAGGCGAGGCGGCGGCTGAGCAGCAGCACGCCCGCCGCGGCCAGCGCGGCGACATCGCGCGGCCAGGTGGTGAACAGAAAGACGGCCATCAGGGCCGCCAGCGTCGCGACGCCCTTGGCTGCCTGCCCGCCGTCGAGCGGTGGCGCCGCCACGGCGACGGCGGGCAGGTCGGTATGCCACGCACCGGCCTGCTGCCGGTAGAGCACCAGCCACACCACCGCCAGGCCGAGCAGCGCCGGCACAGCGGCCGCGCGCAGGTAGCCGGCGAAGGACAGCTGCAGCACCTGGCCGATGAGCATGTTCTGCGGATTGCCGATCAGCGTCGCCGCCGAGCCGACGTTGGCGGCCGCGGCCAGGGCGAGCAGGAACGGACGCGGGTCGAGACGGCGGCCGATGCACGAGGCGATCACGATCGGCGCCATCGCGAGACAGACGATGTCGTTGGCCAGCACGGCCGAGAGCCCGCCGGCGACGACGATCAGCAGGGCGAGCAGCGCGGCGGGACCGACCGCGGCGTCGGTGACGCGCCGGGCGATCGCCGCATACACGCCGGCGAGGCGGAACTGCGCCGAGACCACCATCAGGCCGAAGAGCAGCACCATGGTCGGGGCATCGACCGAGGCCCACGCGGCCGCCGGGGTGAGACGCCCGAGCGCTAGCAGGACGATCGCTCCCAGCAGAGCAATGCCGGTGCGGTCGAGCGCCAGGCCGGGGATGCGACCCAACATCATGCCGGCGTAGACGAAGAGGAAGGTGATCAGGATGGTGGCGTCCACGGGGCTCGTTCCGGCGCCGGCGACCATACACGACGCCTCCGAGCGTGGCGACGCGCCACGGGTTGCGCGCCAGCTCCCGCCCCCCGCCGCCAGGTTGCTGGTGGCCAGGCTGCGGGCTGTCAGGATTGGGACTCCCCTGCCGAACAACCTGGCAACCCAACAACCAACAACCGGCCAGAGGGCGCCCCCGGCCGTATCCTGCCGCAGCGCGCGTCCGATTGCCGCGTTGACCGAAACTGGTCGCTGTGGCACTGCCGGAACAGGGGGGATGAGTCATGCGGCTACTGCTGTTGGGGCTGATCGGCATCGCGGCGACCGCGCAGACGGTGTCCGGGGTGATTCTCTACTCGCCGGAGGGCAACCGCCTGCGACGCTACGATATCGACAGCATCGTGCAGCCGCCGCTGCGCGAGGACGTCTTCATCGAGCGCGCTGGGCTCGATGCGGAGAACGGCCGCGACGTCAACGGTGAGGTCTGCCCGTTCCCCGACGACAGCGGTCGGTTCGTCATGGGCGAGGACACCGGCCAGCCCGACGTACCGCCCGGCTGGGGGGTCTTCAGCCCCGCCGGCCTGCAGATCGGCAAGTTGACGGCGACCTACTTCGTCGAGCCGCAGGGCGACCCGTTCGGCTGCGCCTTCGATGCGCAGGGTCGCCTGTTCACCACCGAGATCGGCAACTCCGCCATGGGGCCGGCCACCGGCCAGCTGATCGTCTGGTTCCCACCGTTCGACACCTATCCGGGCGAGCCGGGGACGTACCCGAACGGCGCGCACAGCACCAACTTCTGCAAGATCAGCTCGGAGATCGCGACGGCGACCAGCCTGGCCATCGACGCCGAGGGCCGCCTCTACGTCGTCTCGGCGCGCGGCGGCGGCGGCACCTCGGGCGGCACGGTCCTGCGCTTCTCGCCCCCCTTCCCTACCGCGCCGACCCCTGAGGGCGGCTGCAGCACGGTCGACGCGCTCGGCTCGCCGGTGGCCGACGTCGTCAACCGCGAGGTCTTCATCTTCGACACCAACGCCGCCACGCCCAGCGGCCTGGCGCAGGCGCCGAACGGCAACTGGTACGTCGCCAGCGTGCTGACCGGCGTCATCGCGGAGTACGATCCCAACGGCGTGTTCGTCCGCCGCGTCCTCGAGCCGGAGCTCGGCGGCTCCCTGCCCTGGGCGACCGGCCATCCGCAGGGCCTGGCCGTCGATGCCGACGGCAACCTCTTCTACGCCGACCTCAACCTGCGCCTCGGTCCGCGCGGCATCGGCCCGGGACCGAACGGCAGCGTGCGCTGGATCGCCTTCGACGCGCAGAACACCCCCGCCCCACCGGTGGTGATCAAGGAACATCTGGCCTTCCCCGACGCGCTCGGCCTCTTCCCCGGCAGCCTGCCGCCGTGCACGGAAGGCTGCGCTCCGGCCTGTGTCGGCGACTGCAACGGCAACGGCCAGATCAACATCGCCGAGCTCGTCACCGGCGTCAGCATCGCGCTCGGCGACGCGCAACTCGACATCTGCGCGCTGCTCGATCGCAACGAGAGCGCGCGCGTCGAGATCGGCGAATTGATCGCCACGGTGGCGGCCGCCCTGCACGGCTGCCCGACGTAAGCGCGGCGCGACCAGGCCCCGGCGGCGCATCGCGCTGCCGGAGGCCCAGCGGGCGGCCCACCCTCCCGTCGGAGGCGTCGCCAGGGCGGACGGTCAGTCTGCCGGCAGGACGCGGA
>JBOHWA010000412.1:0-3102 GCA_050735855.1 Binatia bacterium | reverse complement strand
CCACGGTGCACGCCGTGAGTGAGCTGGCGCTGAAGGTCGACGTCGACACCTACGTCGGCCTGCGCGACGGGGTGCCGGCGCTGCAGCGCGCGCTCGATGGGCGCGGGCTGCGCGCCAGCTTCTACGTGTCGTGCGGGCCGGACCATTCGGGCCGCGCCATCCGGCGGCTGCTCAAACCGGGGTTCCTCGCCAAGATGCTGCGCACCAACGCGCCGGCCATGTACGGCTGGCGCACGCTGCTCTACGGGACGTTGCTGCCGGGGCCGCCGATCGCGGCTTCGTTTCCCGACCACCTGCGCGCCCTCGCCGCCGCCGGCCACGAGGTCGGCGTGCACGGCTACGACCACGTCTACTGGCACGATCGCCTCAACCGGCTGCCGCTGGCGGCGGTGACCGCCGAGGTGCAACGCGGCCTCGACACCTTCCGGGCGATCATGGGCGCCCCGGCGCAGTCCTTCGCCGCGCCCGGATGGCAGTGTACCGCGCACAGTCTGACGGCGATCGACGCCGCCGGCCTGCGCTACCACAGCTGCACGCGCGGCGCGGCGCCGTATCGCCCGCTGGCGGGCGGGCAGGAGTTCCGTACCATCGAGATTCCCACCACCTGGCCGACGCTGGACGAGACGTACGGCGTCGTCGGGACGGACGACGCCGCGCTCACCACCTTCTACGTCGGTCAGGTGACACCGGGGCTGAACGTCCACACCGTCCATGCCGAGGTCGAGGGCATGCGCCATCTGCCGCTGTTCGAGTCGTTGCTCGACGCGCTGCGCGAGCGCGTCACCTTCGTGCGGCTGATCGATGTCGCCGCCCGCCTCGACGCCGCCGCGCTGCCTGCCTGTCGGGTGGTCGACCGCGCCACGGCTGGACGGGCGGGTACCGTCGCAACCCAGGAGATCGCCGCGTGAGCGAGCCCGTCCTGCGCCCGGCGCTCGCCTGCGCGGCGGGCGCTGTCGTCGCCGCAATGCTTGTCGCGATCCATCTCGTCGCCGCCAGCCATTTCGCCCTGACCGAGCCCGACGAGGGGCGCTATGCGGAGATCGCGCGCGAGATGGTCGAGAGCGGCGACTGGGTCACGCCGCGGCTCAACTACGTCAAGTATTTCGAGAAGCCGCCGCTGGTCTACTGGACCACCGGGCTCGCCTTCCTCGGCTTCGGCCAGACCGAGCTCGCCGCCCGCATGCCCTCGCTGCTCGCCGGCCTGCTTGCCGTCGCGCTGGCGGTCGGCCTGGCGGCGCGCATGTACGGCGCCGCGACGGCGCTGCTGGCGCTGCCGATCGTCGCCGCCGCGCCATTGTTCGGCATGCTGACACAGGTGCTGACGTTGGACATGGCGCTGACGGGCTGGCTGACGCTGGCGATGGCAGCCGTGTGGTTCGGCTGGGCCGCGCCGGCGCACGCGCGCGGTTGGTACTGCCTCGCGTACGTCGCCACCGGCCTGGCGACGCTGGTCAAAGGGCCGGTTGCCGCCGTGCTGATCGGCGGTGCGACGCTGCCCTTTCTCGTCCTGCACGGCGGCTGGCGCGCCGTGCGGCCGGCGCTCGAGTGGCGCGGCCTGGTGCTGGCGCTGCTGGTCGTGCTGCCGTGGTTCGCACTGGTGAGCTGGCGCAATCCCGAGTTCCTGCATTTCTTCGTCGTCGACCAGCACATCGCCCGCTACCTCTGGACCACCGAGCACGGCCAGCCGCTCTGGTTCTTCCTGCCCGTGCTGCCTGTCGCCCTGCTGCCATGGGCGTTGCTGCCGCTGCTCGACCCGTCGATGCTGCGCGGCGGGCTCGATCCGCGCACCTGGTCGCCGGCGACGCGCTTCCTGGCCCTGTGGGCGGCCGCGATCGTGGTGTTCTTCAGCCTCTCGACCTCGAAGCTGCTGACCTACGTGCTGCCGGCGATGCCGCCGCTCGCCATCCTGCTGGCGCGCCTGATCGTGTGGTCCATGGCGCGTGGCCGCAGCGCCGCCGTGTCACGGCTGGCCGTCGGCCTGCTCATCGCCGCGCCGATCGTCGGCCTGTGTGCGGCGGTGTTGCCGTTGGTGCGAGCCCACTGGCGGATGCAGGCCATCCCACCCTACCTCTATGCTGGTGGTGCGGTCCTGTTCGTCGTCGGGCTGATCATGCGACGGCTGTGCGCGGCGCGCCGCCCCTATGCCGCCCTGGCGGCGCTCAGCGTCGGGTGGCTGGCGTTCTTCGCCGTCGCCATCGCCGGCCGCGGTGTGGCGAACGAATACCGCGCGCTGGCGCTCGCCGCACGTGCCGAGATGCAGCCCGAAGATCGCCTGGTGCTGCACCGCGGTATGGTGCAGGGCATCGGATTCTACACCGGGCGGCGTGTGATCATGGCGCGCGGCATCGGCGAGCTGAAGTTCGGCAGCCAGCAGGGCGATCAGCGCGCCTGGTTCTGGCCCACCGACGACGACCTGCGCCGCGAGTGGGCGGCACCCGGCCGCATGTTCGTGGTCATGGTCCGCAGCGATCTCGATCTCATCGGTCCGACGCTCGACCCGCCCCCGATCATCGTCGCTGCAAAGGACAAGAAGGTCCTGATCACCAACCGCTGACCGGAATCAGATGCCAGCGGCGCTTGACCCCCACCGTGCATTGCAACCTAAGGGGCGTATGAGCGCGATGACTCGCCTCGCATGGCGGAGGCCCTCATCGGACAGGAAGTCGGTGCGGTCGATGACTCCGGCGGAGCGCACGCCTGGGCGCCGCCGGACGGCCGCGCTCATCGGGGTCCTGCTCGCCAATGCCCTGATTCTCGGCCATTTCTACGATCGGTTCTGCTGGCCCCCTGACGATGGCCACTACGCCCACATTGCGGAGCGCATCCTAAACGGCGAGACGTTGCACGTCGACATCGAGGAGTTCCATCCCGGCAACACGCACGCGATCAACGCCGTGGCGCTGGCGATCTTGGGAACCGATCTGCGCAGTCTGCGGGTGCCGATCGTCTTCGCCACCATCGCCCAGTCGCTGATGGTGTTTTGGTTGTTTCAATCTCGGGCCCTCCGCACCGGCGTCATCGCGGCCCTGGCGACGACCTCGCTGAGTTTCGTGCAGTACTTGAACCCGCAGCCGCACTGGTATTGCCTGACGCTGGCCATCG
>JBOHWA010000411.1:0-18788 GCA_050735855.1 Binatia bacterium | reverse complement strand
GTCGTAGTCTGGCTGTGGCGGCACGACCGACGACTCCGACGGAGCCTGGCGATCACGCTGGGGGTGGCGGTTGGCGCGCTGTCGATCGCCGGTTGGACCTGGCGCGAGTCCGTCGTCGCCCGCCTCGGTGTCGGGCCGCTGCCGGGGGAGGCGTCCACGCCAGTGCCGAGCGCGATGCTCGGCCATCTGCTGCACGATGAGCGCGTCACATTGAACGCCGCGGCGCTGCGCACGATCGCGGCGCATCCCCTGCTGGGGGTCGGGGCCGGCAACTCACCGTTGGCGATGCCGCGCGAGGGCGCCGCGCCGCACTACCCACACAACGTCCCGCTGATGCTGGCGACGGAGGTCGGCGTGGCGGGCGCGTTGCTCTGGTGGTCGCTACTCGGCGTCGCCGTGTGGCGCTGGCGGCAATCGATCGGGTCGCCCGCCGCGGGCTGGATCGTCGCCACCGTCGGGGCGTTCGTAGCCCTGCAGATCATCAGCCTGCTCGATTGCTACCCGTGGTCGCTCAACCCGGGCCGCATGCTGACGGTCGCGGTGCTGGCGATGATCGAGCTCGCCGCGCGCCAGACCCGCACGTAGGGCGTCCACGTCACGCCCCGCGCTGCGGCTCGCCCCGTCGGCTCACGCTTCGATGCGCGTCACGGCGGTCATCAGTCCCATCACGGACCAGTAGACGACGGCGAGAAACGGGCTCTCGAAGAGGAGATTGGCGCACGCGTAGACCTGCATTCCGACCAGGGCACTGAGCAATCCCCACATGGCTGCACCGGTGATCGGCGCGCCCACCCTCCCCAGCGCGCCCCACACACTGCGGTAGAACGCCAGGTGAACGAGAACGAACGCCGCCAACCCGACGACGCCCATTTTGTAGAGGACGGTGAGATACGCATTGTGTGGCCGGACGTCGGCCGTCCACATGCGCTGCAACCCGGTGTCGAAGAAGGTGAACGGCTGTCCGAATCCCTCGCCGCGCAGCGGCTGACGCTGAAAGCGTCGCCAGGCTTCCGCCCAGGCGTCGCGGCGAAAACGCGCCGTCCCGGTCAACTCCAACTCACCGGTGGTCGCGCTCTCGACAGCGGTGTCGCCGGTCTTGTGGATCAGTTGCTGGACAGGGTCGAACCCGGGCGCGGAGGCGCCGCCACCGAAGCGTGCCAGCGCGAGGATCAGGCCTGCCGCTGCCGCACCTGCGGCCATTCTCCACGGCGCAAGCAGCGTGATCCCAGCGACGGCGCGGCCCACCAGCAGGACGGACCATCCCGCGGCAAAGGCGATGATCATGCCGCGCTGCTGGGTGAGGACCAGCGCGAAGGTGGCGAACGCGAGGTAGACGAAGAGGATCCATCGCCCCCTGCGCCCGAGCCGGGACCAGAGCGCGGCGCCGACCAGCGCCGCAACCAGGAAGTTCAGCCCGTAGTTGCCGGCCAGGAAATCTCCCCGCTGGGGCCAGCCTCCGTGCGGCAGCACGCCCACGTCGGCGTGCATCAGCACCGCCGCCGTGAGGCTGACGACGGTGCCCAGCCAGAAGGCCACGCACACCACCGCGACGTTCCTCCGGCTGTCGCAGATGGCGCGAGCGAGGACGAGGAAGGCCGCGTAGTAGACGATCGCGAAGTCTCGCAAGGCCGCTGTTGGCCCGGCGCTGAAGCCGCGCGCGAGCTCGTACACACCGATCAGGCTCCAGAGCACGAGCGACCCATCCAGCCAGCCGTCGCCCGCCGCGGAGCGGGTGGCGGTTCGTTGCCGGACGGCGACGCACACGACGAGCAGGGCCAGGACCATCTCGGTGACGAAGATCGGCAGGCCCGCTGCCCGCAACGTCTCAAACGAGTCCGAAGCCGGCTTGCCGAATCCTGCGAGGTACGGCCAGCTGGACGAGACGCGGACGTGCAGCCAGGTGAACTCGCGCGAGAACGCGGCGATCGCGAACGCGAGCAGGGCGTAGAGGGCGACGTCGATGCGGCACGGCCAGGCGTCGGCTGCGAGCCAGCCCGCGAAGGGACCGCTGCGCCTCGATACCCCGGTGGACCGGGCGCGCGTCTCCACCACCGCTATCGTTGCAGCAGCAGGCGATCCAGGGAGGACCGAACCTGGTTGCGATCCTTGCTGGTGAAGTACCAATCGATGACCCGGTCGAGCCCTTGCTGGAACGTCGTCCGCGGCTCCCAGCCGAGCAGCGCCTTGGCGAGCGCGTTGTCGGCCACCCGATTCAGCGGGCCGGCCGGCATATCGGGACGGAGCTTGATCTCCGCACGGTGGCCGGTGCGCGCCAGGATCATCTCCACCGCGTCGAGCACCCGAATCCGCTCCATGGTGCCGAGGTTGACCACCGTGCCATCGCTGATCTTCTCGGCGGCCAGGAGGGTGCCGGCGACGATATCGTCGATGTACGTCCAGTTGCGCACCTGGGTGCCGTCGCCCCACACTTCGAACGGGTTCTGGCCGACGAAGGCGCGCGCGATCATGGCCATGACGGCGTGGTTCTCGACCCCACGCGGCCCGTAGACGGTGAAGTAGCGGCATGACGCTGCGCCCAGCCCGCGTTCGCGATGGTAGGCCTGCAGCGTCATCTCCCCCATCAGCTTGGCCCAGCCGTACATGTTGTCCGCATCGTGCGGCGCGCGGACCTTCGCCTCGTCGAGGTAGACGGTCTGCGTCGGGTCGGTTTGCAGATAGCCCGGATAGACGCAGGCCGAGGACGCGAACACGACCTTGCCGACCCCGGCCTGCAGCGCCTCCCAGAACACCAGGCCGTCCAGGTAGAGATTCGAGGCGGGCCCAGCTTGATGCAGATCGACGTACCCGCGCCCACCGTGGTCCGCGGCCAGGTGGAAGACGATCTCGATCTCCTGCATGGCGGACCGTGCGACACCCGGCTCGCGCAGATCCATCTCGCGAAAGTCGATCGCCTCGCGCAGCAGATGCGACTCGAGGTTGCTGCGCCGCCCGCTGCTGAGATCGTCGACGACGCGCACGCGCGCACCGCGCGCGGCCAGTGCGTCGACCAGGTGCGAGCCGATGAACGACGCGCCTCCGGTCACCAGCACCCGGCGGCCGGACCAGTTCATCGTGCGGCCGCCCCGCCGGTCACTCGAAGCGGGCCAGACCGGTTCGTTCCAGGATGACGCGTCCGACGAAGCGCGAGCCGGCGATGACGTAGCGCCGCCAGAGTCTGCTGGGCTCGCTGACGAGACGAAACAGCCATTCCAACCCGTTCTCGCGCATCCACGGCGGCGCCCACGGTGTCACACCGGCCAGAAAATCAAAAGCGGCACCGACACCCACCACCACCGGCACGGTGAGACGGTCGCGATGCTCCGCCATCCATCGTTCCTGCTTCGGCGTACCGAGCGCGACCCACAACACGTCGGGCGCCGCGCGGTTGATCATCGCGACCACGTCGACATCGGCGCTGGTATCCGACGGACGGAACGGTGGCGCGTACGTGCCGACGATCGACAGCTGATGCGATGCGCGCAGGCTCGCCGCCAGCTGCGCGGCCACCCCATCGGCGGCGCCGAGGAAGAAATGCCGATAGCGTCGGCCCGAACCGAGACAGACGGTCTGCATCAGCTCCGGTCCATAGACGCGCCGCTTCAACGCATATCCATCGCGCCGTGCCAGCCAGACGAGTGGCATGCCATCCGGCACCGTGAGATCGGCCGCGTTGAGGATCGTCTTGAAGGCCGGATCGTCCTGCGCCTCCATGACGCCGTGCATGCTGGTGACCGCGATCATATGGCACCTGGCGCGCGCATCGATCCAGCCGTCGATGATGGCCAGGACGTCGGGAACCTGCACGGCGTCGACCCACACGCCCAACACCCGAAAGCGCGCCCGCGCTGGCCGGTTCGAGCCGCGCCCGGGTTCCTGCGATGAGGTCACCATTCCGCTCCGTCGACGCGCTCTCGACGCCTCACCGGGCCCGTGCCGACCTGACATAGGCGCCGACGCGGCGCACGAATTCATCGTCCTCGCTGTCCAGACCGGCGACGGCGAGACCGGCGGCGAAAATGCCCAGCGACGCGACGAGCAGCAACAGCAGCGTGACCAGCGGAGGGTGAGGCCCGACCGACCGGATGAGGATGTTGGCGCCGACGACGAGCAGCGCCGGCAGCAGGAGCTTCAGACAGCGCTGGTCGTAGGGCCAGATTCCCAGCGTGGTCCTGACGTGCAGGAGGCCGAGGCCAAACAGGCACGTGAGGGAGATGGCGGTGGCGAAGGCCGCACCCGGCAGACCGAAGCGCGGAATCAGCACCCAGTTCAGGGCGAGCGCCAGCACCAGCATCAGCAGCGACAGCAGGAGCCAGCGCTTCTGCCCCCCGGTCATGACCAGCAACAGGGCCGCGGTGCCGGTCGCGACGTTGACCATCTGACCGCTCGCCAGGATCACCAGTGGTGTGGCGGCGGGTGCGAAGTCGCGACCGAACACCACGACCATCAGCTCTTCGCTCGCCAGGCAGATCACCAGGAAGAGCGGCACCGTCAGGTAGAGCGTCCATTTGGTCGCCAGACGGAACAACTCCTGCAGCCGGGCGATCTCCCCCCGCGCATGCAGCTCCCCGATCATCGGAGCGAAGATCGCCACGAAGCCACCGAGGATGAAGGAGAAGAGCATCGAGACGCTCGACGCCGCCTGATAGATGCCGACCTCCGCAGCGGAAAGGTAGTGGCCCACCATGAGCACGTCGCTCCACATGATCAGCGCGGTGCACACGCCGGCGGCGGATGCCGGAACCGAGAAGACGAGCAGCCGTTGCGCCAGAGCGGCTGACGCCCTCGGCGGCGAGAACGAGCCGCGCAGCAGGCGGCGCAGATACACCAGCGCCAGGACGAGCCCGACGCCGAACGAGGCCACCGTCGCCGTCACCGCGCCGACCAGTTCGTCCCCAGCCAGCGTGAACAGGAAGAAAAGGACCAGGTTCGCGGCCGGCTGCGCCAGTTCCTCGGCATACACCGACCACTTCAGGTTGCGGCTCAGCCGTGTCGCGGCTGCCGCCACCTTCAACCCGGCGATGAGAGCAAAGGCCGGCGCGAACCACCGCAGGATGGGGATCAGCTCGGGCTTGCCGAAGATCCTGTCGGCCAGCAGCGGCGCCGACGCGTAGAGGATGGCGCCGATGGCCACGCCGGCGGACGCCGCCAGCGCGAGCGCATGCAGCACGAGGGTGCGCAGTGACGCGCGATCCGTGTCCCAGTGGATCGACCCGTAACGCAACACCCCCTGGTCGAGACCGAGCGGAGCGATCAATCCGCCGATCCTTACCGTCGTCCAGCCGATCGCGTACAGGCCGAAGCCATCGACACCGAGCAGGCGGGCAATGACCACCTGGACGGCGAGATGAATCGATCGACCGGCAACCCGCCCCACCAGGGCGATGCCCGCGCCGGTCGCCAGGCGCATGGCGTCGCTGTCGCCCGACTCTGCCAGCGGATCCGGCGCGGCGATGGTGGGTCTGCGGCTCATCTCGGCGCGTGGGCGGGCTCGGAGGACCGGGCCCTGGCACGGGCATGCTCGATGGCGCGCTCATAGATCGCCATCAGCGCATCGTAGCTGCGCTCGGCCGAATACCGCGCGTCGAACTCGGCCCGCGCGGCGCGGCGCATGGCGAGGAGCTGAACCGGATGCTGGGTTGCCCATGCAACCTGCGTCGCCAGGTCTCCGGCATCGCCAGGGCGAAAATGCAGGCCGGTGCGACCGTGTGTGACCATGGACGACAGCGCTCCGATGTCGCTGGCGATCACCGGCAGCCCGACGGCATACGCTTCGACGATCACGCGCGGAACCCCCTCATACCAGACCGAGGGCACCACCAAGATGTGCGCGTCCTTCATCAGCTGCACGACGCGGTCACCGGACTGTCCGCCGAGCCGCTCGATCGCGGCGCAGCGGGCGGCCGCGTCTGCCACCGCTCCCGCCATCGGCCCATCGCCGACGATCTTGAGCGGCGGCGGGTCGACAAGCGACTTCCAGGCGGCGAGCAGCACCGCCAGTCCCTTCTCCGGCACCAGTCGCCCGGCATAGAGGGCGTAGCCCCCCTGCCCGTGCCCGATGCCTGGGTCTGGGTAGAGCCCGTTGTTCCTCACGACGAGGCGCTCGGCCGGCAAGCCGCCGCGGACGAACTTCTCCCGCGCCCCCTCGCCGACCGCAACCACGTACACATCGACCAGATCGCTCCACGCGCCGCGGGCGCGATGCAGCGCCAGCATCGCCGCGACCACGCCGCTGGCCGCTCGGCTGTCTCGGTAGCAGCCGTGCGCGACCCCCGCCCACAGCCCCAAGCGACCCTGGCAATCCTCGCAGACCCGCTCGGCACGGTAGAAGATCGCGTTGGCGCAGAGCAGGCGATAGTTGTGCAGGCTCTGCACCACCGGCACGTTCGCCGCCCGCGCCGCGTAATACGCCGCGGGCGAGATCAGTGGAAACGTGTTGTGAAAGTGCGCCACGTCGGGCCGCTCGCGCTCGAACAGCGCCGCCAACTCGCGCATCGCCTCGCCGTTCCAGAGCGTCGCGCGGGCCACGGCCAGTCGACTCATCGACGAGATCGCGTTGTTGTGCACGCTGTAGCGCACCACCTGGTGACCGCGTGCCTCGAGCAGGTCGGCTTCGCTGGCGAAGATGCGATCCTCGCCGCCGGGCTGCTGATAGAAGTTGTGGGCGACGAGAATCCGCATCAGTCGAGAGCCGCGCCGGCCGCAGCGACGCCAGTGGGCGCCCTGCGGCGCACGGTCAGCCGCGCCACGCGGCACCATCGACGACGGCCGCATAGCGGCGTCCCAGGTCTGGTCCCTTGATCGACCAATCATACTCCTGCGCGGCGTGCCGGCGTCCCATGTCGCCCATTCGTGTGCGCAGCGCCGGGCTCGCTGCCAGACGCAGCATCGCGTCGGCCAAGTCGTTGACGGCTTGCTCCGGATCGCGCGCCACGATCTTCATTCCGGTGTCGGCGGTCACATGCACCGCCGACCCACCCAGGTCGAGCACGATGACCGGGCGGCCCGCCGCCAGGGCTTCCGTCGTAACCCATCCGCCCGACTCGTGCAGGCTGGGGTGCAGCAGGACATCGCACTCAGCCAGCTTCTCGAACACAGCCTGCCGCGGCAGGCTGCCCCAGAAGCGGACCTTCCGGCTGATCGCCAGCCGCGCCGCCAGTTGCTCGAGCGCAGGACGTTCCCGCCCGTCGCCGACGATCCAATACTCGCTCGCCGCCATCTGCTGCTGCAGCTTCGCGAAGGCCTCGAGGCCGAGGTGGAAGCCCTTGAAGTCCAGCAGACGGCCGACGCTGAGGAGACGAAACGGCGGCTGCGTGCGCGGCGGGACGGCGTTGAGCCGCCGCAGATCCGCGGGCTCGATGACGATTTCCGAACAGAGCTCCACCCGCCGCGCGCCCAGGTCGCGCAGACGATCCGCCGTCTCATGCGACCTGGCCAGGATGAGCGCCGCGTGCCGAATCGCCCGCCGCACCGACGGTTCGCGCTCGCCGAGCCAACGCGCGGTGTCGCGCAACAGCTCGTGCCGCACGCCGCGGAAGCCAAAGGAGCGTAGAAAGGGTGCCGGGCCGCTTTCACCGCCTCCCAAGGGGCCCCAGATCAGGGGGACCGGCAGGCGAATCAACAACGTCGGCATCCAGTGCATACCAAAGGTCAGATGGTGCGCGACGTCGAAACCCACCGCCCGGTGCGCTCGCCTGGCCGCGGCATACGCGGCAAATTGCCAGAGGTAGTAGTAGGGGTGCTCGCCGCGCCGCCCACGCTCCCACCAGGCCGCCCAGCGCGGCAGATCGACGTAGATCCACCGGACGCGCGGTTGCGGCTGCGCCCGCAGCGCCCGCTCGATGGCGTTTCGATTGGTGCGCCGCGTGATCGCCCACACGTCGTGAAATTGCGCCATCGCGGTGATCCAGCTCCAACCGACGCCTGGCTCCGAACCCGCGCCGGGCTCGCAGGCATAGGCCGACATCAGAATGCGCAACCGCTTCACGGTTCGCGCCCCCGGGCTGGCGAGGCGGCGCCTGCCGTACCGCCGGCCACCGCAGAGCGGGCGAAGAGGCGCCGGCCGCTGCCGAGATGTACGAGCACCCCGACGATGCAGGCGCCGTTGAGCACGCTGCCCAGCGGAACGAGCAGCGACGACCAGCCGAACAGCATGCTGCCGTACGCCATGACCGACGCGGCCTGCACCCCGGCCGCGAGGTACCACAGCTGCGGCACGCACAGGGCGAGAATGAACGACAGGACGTCGGCGGTGAAGAAGTAGCGTTCGTGCATGCGCGGAAGGAGGAATGGAACGACAAGGGCAGACGCCGTGGCCATGAGCAACGTCGATTGAGGGGCGCCGAGAATCTCGCGACCGTGCCGCGTGATCACGATCGCACACGCGAGGCCGACGGCGTTGAAAATCACCAGCACGCCGATGACGGTGGACCAGCTGCGACAGAAGTCCGCCGTCAGATAGCACAACCCCCAGACGCTCGGCGCCCAGATCGAGAGCTCGGTGTACCCCCGAACCTGCCGCGGGTAGATGGCCAGCAGGTCGAGCACGGATCGCCCGGCGTACAGGGCTGGCAACGCGAGGACGAGGCACACGCCGACCGGCAGCGCCAGGTAGCGGAGCCGATAGCCGCGGCGCCAGTGCTCGAAGGCCAGAAAGGGGACCAGGAACACCGCCTGCAATTTGAAGCTCAGGGCGAAGGAGAAGCTGAGCATCGCAGCGAACGGCTGCCGAGCGATGTAGCAATACACGCACGCCAGCAGGAAGGCGCTGTAGATCGAATCGCACTGTCCCCAACGCGCGCTGTTCAACCAGACCGTCGGCAGCACCAGGCTGGCCAGCGCACCGAGCATGGCGTAGCGAGCGCCGCGGCCATGCTGCCGCACGATCAGGTACGTCAGGGCGCCGATGGCGACGTCGAAGACGATGGAGATCGACTTGATCGCGACGACGGGCGCCACCCACTCGTGCAGCCGTCCGGCGAGGAACAGCAGGTACAGATACGCCGGAGGGTAGTCCGAGAATCCGCTTCCGAGGCTCGCGGCCCCGCCATCGAGCAGCGTCGAGTACCACGGGAGTAGATAGCGCTCCATGTCGCTGCTGACGAACGGCAGCGACCTGAGCCGCAGCACGATCGCCGCGACAATGAGCAGCGCACCGGCGGCCGGCGCGACACCGCTGCGCCAGGCACCTGCGGTTGGGGAACGGGCACTCAGCGGTGTGGAGGGCATGTGTGCGTCGTGCTGGCTCGGGGCGTGCGGGTGATGGCCACCGACCGGGGACGCGTTCGTAGTCCGCGCCAGCGCGTGCCGTCAACGGCAGTTGATACACGGCAGTTGATACACGCCTGCTCCTCGGTCTTGGCAAGCGGGACGCGGGTGCTGTCCGTTCGGCAAGCCCCGACACGAGTGGTATGCGGTCGATTCACGTCCGAACTGGTGGGGCGCATCCTCCGCCAACGCGACAGCCGAGCCCCTGCCAGCCGAGCCCCGAAGAGGTGATGTCGATGCCCGCTATCCTGCAACTCGTCGCCGCCATTGCATTCGCTGCGCTCGCGCTGCTCCCCGTGCAGGCGGTCGCGCAAACCAATCCGCGCGCCGAGGCGCTGCTCGCCCAGCTCCCATTCAGCAGCGCCGAGCGGCAGCGGATCCTGGCCGGCCAGTTGGTGACCACGGCGAGCCGCGAGCAGACCTCCGACCGCGAGTTGGCGATCACCATGGCGTTCCTGATCAACAACCCACCCGCCGATCTGGTGGCGATGTTCCAGAAGGCCTACGGCTACGATGTCGACCAGACCGCAACGGCGCACGGCGAGTTGCGCGGCAACGGCAGCCTGGCTGACCTGCAGGCCCTGCGCCTGACACCCGGCGGCGACGCCGAGGCCCGGCGCTTCGCCGAGGCCCGTGGCGGCGCCGACCTCAATCTGTCGAGCGCCGAGATCGCGGCGTTCCGCGCCCTGCCCGCGCGCACGACCGCCGCCGTCGAGGCAGAGCTGCGCAACCTGCTGCTGGCGCGCTACCAGGCCTATCGCGCCAGGGGGCTCGCCGGCATCGCGCCGTACGATCGCGGCAGCGGCCGGTCGACGAACCCCGCCGACGACCTGCGCCGCGCGACCACCGCGTCGCCGGTGCTTGCCCGCGAAGCCCCCGAGGTCGTCGCCGCGCTGCTGAACTACCCGGCGTCGCAACCGCCCAAGGCAACCGAGCGGTTCTTCTGGGTAAACTTCCAGATCGATGGCCGGCCGACGATCGCGTTGACCCATCGCCTGGTCTCGCCGCAGGACGATGGCACATTCGTCTTCGCCGATCGCCACTTCTACGTCAGCCGCAGCCACAACGCGGTGCAGGTGATCGCCGGCATCTTCCCCGTCCAGCAGGGGGCGTTGGTCCTCTTCGCCAGCCGCACCTTCACCGACCAGCTCGGTGGCTTCGGCGCCAGCGCCAAGCAGGCGATCGGCCGCCGCATCATGAGCGGACAGATCGCCGCCCTCTACGAGCAGCTGCGGGCCCGATCGAAGCGCTGAGCCGGCGCGTCGGGCTGGACCGCCTGGGCGGCGCCGTGCTCTTGTCCGCTGCCAGATAGGCACGGCGTCACAGCAGGCGAAGGGAGGGACGGTATGACGGCGGATTCTTGGCGCAGGGACTGGGCCCGAAGCTACGCAAGGATGTCGTGGCGGTCGGTCACCCGACTCGTCGGCGTGACGGTTCTGGCCGTCGCGCTGCAGGCGTGTATCGCCGGACCGCCGGGACCGCCAGGGCCGCCGGGACCGCCAGGGCCACCGGATGCTCCCGAGGTATTCGCCGATCTCAACTATCAGGAGATGGCACTGGCGCCGTTTCCCGGCGTGTATCCCGCCATCCTGACGTTGCAGCCCGGGGAATACGTCATCCATGCCAAGCTGCGGCTGCGGAACAAGGGCACGACAGCGGGCTCGGGGGGCTGCGTGTTCGAGCCCCCCACCACCTCGGGTCTGGACAGTACCACCCAGTTCGACATCGCTCCCGGCAAGGAAGAGGACACCACCCTGCTCGCCACATCGTCGGGCGGCACCGTCAAGCTGCAATGCATCGGATCGCCGGTGATTCACGCCGTCAACAGCGAGCTCATCGCGATCAAGGTCAAGAGCATCGAGCGGCAGTAGACTCCCGGCGGCGGGCCCTGCTTTTCACGTCGCGGGACCCGTTGCACCTGTCATCCAGCCGCGCGTGGGGGGCGGTAGAGGCCGCGGCCGGTGATCAGCGGCAGGTCGAGGGCGGAGAGCAGGCCCGGCGGCGCGGCGCAGACCGCGGGGATGGCGTTGACCAGGCGCGTGGCGGTCAGCACGACGCCGCCGACGGCATGGTCGCCGTGCTCGTCCTCGAACTCCAGCTCGCAGCGCATCTTCGGAAAGCCGGTGACGATCACCCGGTAGCTGCCGTTGCCGGTCGGCCATTCCGGCGCCAGCGCGTCGTCGATGCGCGTGACGTGCTCGACGACGATGGCCGCCCGACCGCCGACGATGCCCTGCACCTCGAAGCGCAACGCCCCCATCGTGCCGGGCTCGACCGTGTGCGCGCCGATGTGGATCGGCCGCAGCGCCGGCCGCTTCTCGTAGGTCGACCGAATCGTCTCCAGCTCGACGCCGAGGCCCTCGGCCAACAGGCGCACGGTGCCGCCCCAGGCGAACTCCAGCGTACCCTTGGTGAGCAGCAGCGGCGTGTCGTCGAGCGGCTTGCCGAAGCCCATGGTGTCGAACAGCACCTGCGGCTGGTTGTAGGTCGCGTAGTTGATGATCTCCAGGACGCGCACCTCTTCCCAGGTGCCGCACAGGCCGGTGAGGGTCAGCGGCAGCAGATCGTTGGCGAAGCCGGGATCGATGCCCGAGGTGAAGAAGGAGGTGCCGCCGGTGCGGCACGCCTCGGCCAACTGGTCGCGCAGGTTGGGCAGGAACGACTTCGGATGGACGAGCGGCACGATCGAGCTCGACACGACGTTCTTGCCGGCGGCGAGGATGCGACAGATGTCCTGCGCCGCCTCGAAGGGGCGCAGGTCGGCCGTGGCGGTGTAGGAGACGCAGTCGGCGTCGAGCGCCAGGATGGCCTCGATGTCGGTCGTCGCCTTCACGCCCACCGGCGGCAGCCCGCACAACGCGCCGGCATCCGTCCCGGCCTTGGCCTCGCTGTGCACGCAGACGCCGACCAACTCGGTCTGCGGATGCTCGATGATGCAGCGCAGGGCGAAGAGCCCGACGTTGCCCGTTCCCCACTGGATGACTCGATACGCCACGCGTGATTCCTCCCGCCGCAGACCTGGCATATCGGCGCGCCGCCCCGCAACCGAGGTGGCGCCGCACGCAGCGCGCCGGCGCGGAGGTCAGCCGTCGCGGCGACTGGTCGGCGCTGGCAGGAGCGGGACACAATCGGCGCCGCACGGCGCCGCCGGGTCGGGGGCGGCCGCGGGCCGGTGCAACACGGCCTTCGTGGGCATGATGAGCACCTGTTGCCCGTCGCCGTGCGCGGTGACCACGGCGGTCCCGTCGACGATCAGGCTGTACTCGCCGTCCGTTCGAACCGGATAGAGCAGCGACACCGACGGCCGCGCCGCCGCGTTGGCCGCGCTGCGCTTGCCGACGTCGGCCGCCAGGCGGTCGCCCGACCAACGCACCGGCACATGCACCGCGTGCGGCCGGGCGTCGTCGGCGACGGTGAGCAGATAGGCGCTCCCGCCGCGATCGGTCAGCGCGGCGCGCAGCCGCTCCAAGGGGACTGGGACGCTCATCGGCCTGGACGATAGCGGCAATCGACGGTGCGCACCACGGGGGCGGCTCCAGGTCGCGACCCGGGCGAGGAGCGCGATCAGGCGATGAGGGGGCTCTGCCCATGAAGCCAGTGAGCCAACAACGGATCACACGGATTGAGCGGCTTTCACGGAGTAGGACTCAGAAATCCGCTCAATCCGTGCAATCCGTTGTTGGCTCTCCCGAGTTTTTGCGCGACGCCCAGCGGGTCGGCCCTACGCCAAATTGCGTCCCTTCAGCGACGATCCGTGTATTCATGACATCCGCTTTGTGCCGGTGGTCCCGTTTGCAGTCTGGCGAACGCTCGCGGGGCTCGCCCGCTGCGTGGCACGCGTTTCGCAACTCTCGTTTTGGGATGGGGTGTGCTGCGTCAGCTGGCCGGACGATACTGCTCGCGGGCTGGGTGATGTGCGCAGTGCTCGGACTCAGCGCCGACCGCGCACATGGCGTCGGCGAGGCGGTGGACGGCTTTCCCAACTGGGCCGAGCGCGTCATCCACCAGTGGATGAACCGGGCCCGCGTCGATCCGCAGCTGGAGATGGCCGCCTGTGGCGCCAACTGTGCTGAGGCCGCCTGTTACGGTGTGACGCCACCGCTCATCTGGAACCAGGCGTTGAACCGGGCGGCGCGCTTCCACTCCGACGAATTGGTGCGCCAGCAGTACTTCGCACACGACTCCGCATGCACGTTGGTAGCGAACATCGGCAGTCTGTATCCGACGTCGTGCAACGGCGCGGCGTCGTGCGCCTGCGTCGGCGGCACCAGGGCGTGCGCGCCGACCTGCACGAGCACCTGGGACCGGATTGCGCGCTTCGGCGTCTCCGGCAGCGGCGAGATCATCGCCTCGCCCAGCGATCCCAACAGCGCCTTCTACCTGTGGCTGCGCGAGCCGGTGCCAGCCAACGCGACGAGCTGTGTGATGACCGGTTCCAACGGCCACCGCTGGCTGATCCTCAAGTCGACCGGGGCCGTCGGTGTCGGCGTCGCGGGCTACTCGACCGGCGACTTCGGGGCCGGCAGCACCCCGCCGAAGATCCCCTCCGGAGCGCACTATCCACAGCAGGCCGCCTCGGTCGGGATGTGGGCCAACTGGTACGCCACGGCTGGTCCGTCGCGCGCCAGCGTCAACCTCGACGGCACCTGCACGACGATGACCTTGCAGCGCGGTACGCAGACCAACGGCGCCTGGTCGGCGACGGTGACCGGCGCGGGATCCGGTTGCCACCGCTACTACTTCAGCTTCCAGGATGCGGCCGGCACCGACGTGACCTATCCGACCACCGGCTCGCTGGCGATCGGCAGCGGCGCCGCCTGCCCCGATTGGGACAGCGCCCGACCGGCGGCGTGCGCGGTCGGAACTCCGACCGCGACGCCAACGGCGACGCCCATCCCGATCGCGACGGCCACGTCGACCCGGACAGCCACGGCCACCGCCAGCGCGACGCGCACCCCGACGTCCAGCTCGACGGCCACGCGCAGCGCCACGCCGACCGCGAGTGCGACCAGCACCGCCACCCACTCCGCCACCCCGACGCCGACGTTGCCGCCATCGGGCCGCAATGTGGGCGGCGACGTGCGCTACTACAGCAACGATCTCCCCATCGCCAACCTGGTCGTGCATGCCAGGGCACCGGCGGGTGGCACGTCCGCTTCCACCGACGCCGCCGGGCACTTCGTCCTCACCGACGTCCCGGCCGCATACCTCGTCGCATCCCCCGACGGAGCGAGCGCCGGCGGCAACGCCGTCAGCGCGCTCGACGCCGCCCACGTCCTGCAATTCGTCGCCGGCCGGCGCACGCTCTCGGCCCAGCAGGCGCTGGCGTGCGACGTCACCGGCGACGGCAGCCTGAACGCGCTCGACGTCGCGCTGCTGCTGCAGTACTCGGTCGGCCTGGTCACCACCTTCCCGGTGGCGACCGCGTGCCAGAGCGACTGGGCGTTCGTGCCGGTCCCGGCGGCGGCGCCGAACCAGACCCTCATCCAGCCGCAGCCCGGAGCTGACGCCTGCACGCCGGGTGGCATCGCCTACGAGTCGCTGCCCGCCTCCCTCGACCAGCAGAGCTTCTCGGCCATCGTCTTCGGCGATTGCACCGGCAACTGGCAGCCGCCCGGCTGAGGGGACCGCGCCGGGCGCCGGTTCGGCGTGGACCCGTAGCGTCTCCAACCAGCGCGGCGGAGCTCAGCCGGCCATCGAGTACAGCAGGCGCAGGTCCCAGTCGGCGAGGGTCAGGAGGTTGCGGCTGCCGAGCTGCCAGGTGGCGTCCGCGGCGGCGTCGAGCCGTCGCACGAGCAGCCCGGCGCTGCGCGTCCGCACCGACGCGGGCGCGGCGGCGGCGAAACCGCGCTGACGCAGCAGCGCGGCGGTCGCTGGCGCGACGCCGCTGGTCCACGTCTGCAGCTGGCGCGGTTGGCCGAGCGCCAGGGCCGCATCGAGCAGCGTGGCGCGCGTGGCGTCGTCGACGGCTTCCCAGTCGACGACGTTGATCAGCGTCTGGTCCGCCCACGACGACCGGTAGCGCTGCAGCACCAGGTAGCCCTGCAGGTCGCCTTGCCCGGCGAACAGGAAGCGGTATTCGTGCAGCGGATTGCGAAAGCGCCAGGCGAAGTACCGCGCATCGCGCACGTGCCGGATGCGTCCGTCCCAGGGCAGGCGGCGCACCAGCGCGGCCATCGCCTCGGGCCGCGTCTGGCGCTCGACGGCGATGCCACTCGGCGCGGCGCCGGCGCGGTCGAGGCGATCGAAGCCGCCTTCCCTCCGCAGGACGCGCAGCAGCGGGGCGACGCGGCCGGAGAGGCGCGGGCCGACGAGGGCGTGCAGACGCTGCTCCGCCCGCGACGCCGGACGCCGATAGGTGACCGGGCCGAACGAGCCGGCCGACCGCCAACCGCTGGCCAGTGAGCCGACGAAGGTGATCGGTCCGGCGCTGAGATTGACGGCGAAGCGGAAGCCGCGCCGGGCGGCGGCCTCGGCGTTGGCCTGCATGAGGCGCGCGGCGACGCCGCGGTTGCGGTGCTCGGGCGCGATGACGAAGTCGTCGGCGTACGGCAGCACATGCGGCGCGCCGGAGCCGTCCACCTCCCACAGCGTGCCGAAGAGGCCGCGCATGCCGACCAGCTGGCCGTCCTGGCGCACCAGCTGGATCAGCGTGTCGTCCAGATAGGGGTTCTCGCTGTACTTCCAGCGCAGGTAGGCGGCGTTGCACCCGACGTCGGCGCCCCAGAGGTGGACCTGCAGCCGGGCGATCTCGGGATCGAGATCGCGGTGGTAGGGCACGAGGGCGTCGTCCATCGGCCGGTCAACGGCGCGCATGGCGCGCGATGAATGCCTCGATCCCGGCCACGGTATCCCACTCGACGGCGAGATCGAACGCCGTCAGGTCGAGTCCGTCCGCCACCTGCTCCTCGACCCACAGCGCGACCTGGAAGAGCGCCGCCGAGTCGAGCAGGCCGGAGGTGATCAGCGGGGTCGTCGCGTCGAGATCGGCGGGCAGGTCGGCGCCGCTCTCTTCGAGGGCACGCAGCAGGTCGGCGCGCGGCGGCATCGCGGCGCCGTCAGCCCGGCTCGCGCAGCAATCCGCGCAGGTCGACGGCGGGCTGCACCGCGCAGCGTGCGGCGACGGCGGCGCGGTTGATCTTGCCGCGCGAGGTGCGCGGGATCTCGTCGACCACGTACCAGCGTTTCGGCATCTGATGCTTGGCCAGGTGCTCGCCCATCCAGCCGTGCAAGCGGCGCAGCGTCGCCTCGTCGGCCTGGCGCAACACCACCGCCAGACCGATCTCTTCGCCGAGCAGCGCGTCGTCGAACGCGAACGTGCACACATCGACGGTGTCGGCGAAGCGCTCGACGACGGCGTCGATGTCGCCCGGGTAGACCTTCATGCCGCCCTTGTTGATCTCTTCGCGTTCCCGCCCGCGCAGGTAGAGCCACCCGCGGTCATCGACGAGGCCGATGTCGCCGGTGAGGAACCAGCCGGCCGACACGACGGCCTCCGTCAGATCGTCGCGCCCGAGGTAGCCGCGCATCAGCCCGGGCGTATTGACCCAGACGTGCCCCGTCTCGCCGGCTCCGCACTGGTCGGCCGCGGTCGGCTGCAACGCCGCCTCGCGCGTGCGCAGCACCCGCACCACGCCGCCCCAGGCCTCGCCGACCAGGCCGTCCTCGGGGCTGAAGCCGTCGACCGAGGTCCCGGCCAGCCAACTGCCCGTCTCGGTGATGCCGTAGGCGTTCCACACCTCGCGCGCCCCGGTCCAGCGCCCGACCTCGCTCCACAGGTGCGCCGACAGGGGGGCGGAGCCGCAGAACACGCGCTGCAGCGAGCCGCGCCTGGGCGGCGCCGCGGTCTTGAGCGCCAGACGCCAGACCGTCGGCACCGACGACATGAAGGTGATCTCGTGCTCGTCGAGCAGCGCCCCGAGCTGCAGGATCAGGTCGGCCTTGAACGGCGGCACGATGTACAGGTGCTGGCCGGACAGCCAGGGAAACAGGCTGTTGCAGATCAGCCCGTGCCCGAAGTGCGTCGGCAGGAGGCAGAGCGTGCGGCGATAGCGCTCGATGCCGAGCGCGTGGTGCAACGCCATCCAGCGGGCGCGCAGCGAGCGGTGGGTGTGCACGACGCCCTTGGGCGCGCCGGTGGTCCCCGACGTGAAGAGGATGAGCGCGTCCGCATCGAGACCGACCAGCGGCCCGCGCGGCGCGGCGGCACACGGCGCGGCGGCGTCGGCCCGGCTGGCGTCGAGCACGGCGATCCCGGCGGCGGCGAGCGCCCGGCTCGCCTGGGTCTCCGGCGCGCCGGGCCAGAGCGAGAATCGCGGTGCCGCCGCCTCCGCCAGCGTGGCGATCTCGAAGGCGGTGAGGCGCGCGTCGATCGGGATGGCGCAGCCGCCCAGACTCCAGATGGCGACCAGATCGACGAAGAACTCCGGCGTGTTGCCGAAGTGGAGGAAGACCCGATCACCCGGTACAAGTCCGAGCTCGGCGTAGAAGCCCAGGCGACGGCGCAGGCGCTCGAGCACCGTGGCGCGATCCCAGTGCCGCCCGGTCAGCGGCTCCGTCAGCGGTCCGAGTGTCAGATCGAGCAGCATGCGAAGCGGAGCGTCCTCCGCCGACCACCTTGACCAAGAGATTCAGCAACGGGTACGAACGGCGCACGCCATGGGACATCCCGACCTTCGCGGTACGTCTCATCCGCCCCGGCTCACCATCGGGCTGCCGGTGTATAACGGCGAGCCATATCTCGCGCAAGCCGTCGATTCGCTGCTCGCGCAGACGTTCACCGACTTCACCTTGATCATCTCCGACAACGGGTCGAGCGACGGCACCGAAGCGATGGGCCGCGCGTACGCAGGCCGCGATGCACGCGTCGCCTACCACCGCTCGGACGTCAACCGCGGCGCGGCCTGGAACTTCAATCGCGTCGTCGCGCTTGCCGCCTCGCCCTACTTCAAGTGGGCCGCCTACGACGACTGGTGCGCGCCGACCTTTGCCGCCCGCTGCATCGAGCTGCTCGACCGCACCCCGCAGGCGATCGTCGCCTATCCGCAGTCCTACGTCGTCGATGGCGACGGGACGATCACCGGCACCTACCGCGAGCCCGCCGACGCGACGTCGCCGCAGCCGCACCGGCGCTTCCACGCCGTCGTGCGCAACTCCGGATACTGCCACATGCAGTTCGGCGTCATGCGCCGCGCCATCCTGCAGCAGACCCAGCTCATCGGCCCCTACCCTGCCTCGGATACCATCCTGCTCGCCGAGCTCGCGCTGCGCGGCCAGCTGCACGAGGTCGGCGAACCCCTGCTCTACTGGCGCGATCACGCGGGCAGCTCGCAGCGGCGCAGCGGCTCCGACGAGGCGCTGGCCGCGTTCTTCGATCCGCGCAACGCCGGCACGATCCGCCTGCGGCACGCGCGCCTGCTGGCCGGCTACCTGCGCACCCTGGCGCGCGTCCCGCTGCCGGGCGCGGAACGGCTGCGCTGCGCCGCCGTGATCGGCGCGTGGACGGCGTACCGGCTGCCGCTGCT
>JBOHWA010000410.1:0-2181 GCA_050735855.1 Binatia bacterium | reverse complement strand
CGGACAACACGCTCGGCGGCGGCGACGTCCTCATTGCGACGCCGACGCACTCCGGCGGGTTGGCGGCCGGTGCGAGCTATTCCGACACGCAGCCTTTCGGCATCCCCAGCGCGACGACGCCGGGCAGTTACTTCCTGATCGTGCAGACCGATGCCGACAACAACGTGGCCGAATCCAACGAGGGCAATCAGACGTTGGCTGCGGCGATCACCATCACCAAAGCGGACCTCACCCCGACGGCGCTGACCCCGCCGGCCAGTGGCGTGGCGGGCCAGGCGGTCTCGGTGTCGTGGACCGTCCTCAACCAGGGCGACGGCGCCGCGGTGGGTGGTCCGAACTGGCGCGATTTCATATGGCTCTCGACGGACAACACGCTCGGCGGCGGCGACGTCCTCATTGCGACGCCGACGCACTCCGGCGGGTTGGCGGCCGGTGCGAGCTATTCCGACACGCAGCCTTTCGGCATCCCCGGCGCTACGACGCCGGGCAGTTACTTCCTGATCGTGCAGACCGATGCCGACAACAACGTGGCCGAATCCAACGAGGGTAATCAGACATTGGCCGCGGCGATCACCATCACCAAAGCGGATCTTACCCCGACGGTGTTGACAGCACCCGCCAGTGCCGCCCCGGGAGGAACGATCTCGGTATCGTGGACCGTCCTCAACCAGGGCGACGGCGCCGCGGTGGGTGGTCCGAACTGGCGCGATTTCATATGGCTCTCGACGGACAACACGCTCGGCGGCGGCGACGTCCTCATCTCGACGCCGACGCACTCCGGCGGGTTGGCGGCCGGTGCGAGCTATTCCGACACGCAGCCTTTCGGCATCCCCGGCGGCACGACTCCGGGCAATTACTTCCTGATCGTGCAGACCGATGCCGACAACAACGTGGCCGAATCCAACGAGGCCAACCAGACGCTTGCGACGGCGATCACCATTGCCGTGCCGACGAACACCCCGACGAATACGCCGACTGATACTCCGACCGGCACGGCGACACCGACGGAGACGCCTGCCGCGACGGTGACGGACACACCGACCCACACATCGACATCGACAGCGACGGGCACCGCGACCGTTACGGCGACGCCCACGTCGACATCGACCCCAGCCTTCGCCGTGTGTGAACCCGCGCCACGCAACGACTGCGACGCAAGCGCTGGCGTGGCGTTACTGAAGGTCAGCAACAATGCCGATCCGACGAAGCGAAAAATCCTATGGAAGTGGGCCTTCGGTACGATTGATCTGATCGACGTCGGCGATCCGGTCTCCGGAACCAACTACGCGTTCTGCGTCTACGACGACGGGGCATTGACGATGAGCCCGGCGATTGCGGAAGGTGGTTTGTGTGACCTGAGACCTTGCTGGAAGCTGTCCAACAGCGGCGTGCAGTACAAGAGCAAACTCGGCAACAGTGCCGGCATCACCAAGGTCAAGATCAAGGGCGGCAACGGAACCGCCAGCATCAAGCTGAAAGGGAAGGGCGCAAACCTGGCGATGCCGTTCCCGATCACGGATGCCAGCGCAGTGCGGGTGCAGTTCGTGCGCAACCCCAATCCCTACGCCTCGGTGGACTGTTGGGAAGCGACACTGCCAGCGCCTGCCGTCGTGAATGACGGAACCAAGTTCAAGGACAAAGCCCCGTAAGAAGGCCTGCCGCGCCTGCGCGGGTGTCAGCTCGCAGAAGGGTCTTGAGATCCTGTTCCGACTTGCCGCGCAGCACGCAGAGCGCCGCGGGGAGAGTCGCCTGTCGCTTGAAAGTGCTCGCGACCTTCGCCCTGCGGTGCGCCTAGCTAGGCGGCCGCCCGGCGACCGGGTACAGTGCGCGCCGTCATGAGGGCGGTCGCGTGCTTCACCTTCGATAACATGGCCGAAGCCGCCGACCTCGGCGCCGGCCGGCTGGCCTGCCCGCGCGATGCGGGGACGGACGCGTCGCTGGCGACCGGCTACCCGGCCCTCTTCGCCCTGCTCGAACGCCGCGCCGTACGCGCCACGTTCTTCATCGAAGGCTGGAACGGCGTGCGCCACCCCGACGCCGTGCGCGCCATCGTCGCGCGCGGCCACGAGCTCGGCATGCACGGCTGGCAACACGAGGAGTGGCAGCAGCTCGACGCCGATACCGAGCGCAGCCTCGCCGCCCAGGCCACCGAGGCGCTCGAAGACGCCGCCGGCGTCCGCC
>JBOHWA010000409.1:0-1722 GCA_050735855.1 Binatia bacterium | reverse complement strand
GCCGGTGGCGCGGCAGCGGGGGCTGCCGGGTCCGCGGCGGCGGCGGCGGACGCGACGCACAGGGCGATCGCGAGAGCGGTCAACGTGTGGCGTACTTGCAGCATATCGGTCCTCCAGGGATATCGGTTGCCGGACGAGCCACCGCCTGCGAGCGCGGTCTCCCCCCCTGCCTCTGTGTGCGCCTGCCCGAACGGCACAATGCTTTAGATTAGGGTCGAAGCGCGCCGCAGGTCAAATTGATTGCGCCCAGCGCGCGGCACGTTGAGACGCTCTGCGGCCTGTGGCAAGCTCCGCCGATCGCGCCACCGTACTAGGCGCGCCGTCTATGCCCGAGGTGAGCGTCATCATTCCGACCCACGACCGCCGCACCCTGGTGTGCGAGGCGGTGGCCTCGGTTCTCGCCCAGCGCGACTGCGCGCCGGAGGTCATCGTCGTCGACGACGGGTCGTCCGACGACACCGCGACCGCCCTGCAGCACTTCGGCGACCGCATCCGCGTCCTCCGCCAGCCGATGCGCGGCGTGTCGGCGGCGCGCAACAGCGGCGCACGCAAGGCGCGCGGTGCGTGGCTGGCGTTTCTCGATTCCGACGACCTGTGGGAGCCGACCAAACTGGCGCGCCAGCTGGCCTTCCACCGCGCGCGTCCGGGGCTGCTCGCCAGCCAGACGGCCGAGGTGTGGGTGCGCAACGGCGTGCGCGTCAACCAATGCCTGCATCACGCCAAGCCGGACGGCGACATCTTCGCGCCGAGCGTAGCGCGCTGTGTCGTCGGCGCGTCGACGGTGATGCTGCAGCGGGCGCTCTTCGTGTCGCTCGGCGGCTTCGATGAGAGCCTCCCGGTGTGCGAGGACTACGACCTGTGGCTGCGCCTCGGTCATCGGGTCGCCGTCGGTCTGCTCGACGAGCCCCTGGTGATCAAACGCGGGGGTCATGCCGATCAGCTCTCACGCCGCCACTGGGGGATGGATCGCTTTCGCGTCGCCTCGCTGGCGCGCCTGCTGTCCAGCGGCGAGCTGCGCGCGGCACATCGCGCCTTGGCCATCGACGGGCTGCACCGCATGTGCACCATTCTCGAGCAGGGCGCGCGGCGCCGCGCCCGCCCCGACGAGGCGGCGCGCTATCGGGCCCTGGCGAGCGTCTGGGCGTGAGCCGGAGGGGCTGAGCATGTCCGACGAGGAGGTGCGCCGCTACGCGGAGCGCGTGCGCTTCACCGCGGCGACGCGCGACGACTGGTTGGCGCGGCCGGCGGTCGAGCGCGACGCGTTGCTCGAGCTGGCCGGGCGGCTGCGCCTCGGCGAGAACCAGTTCCGCGCCGTGCTCGACGACCTGACCGCGATCGCCGCGCGGCAGCAGGTCGGGCTGGCCGACGTGATCGCCGGTGCACCGATTCAGGCGGTGCTGCAGCGTGGCCTCGGGCGCAACGAGGCGATCAAGGCGCTCAAGCTGGCACTGCGCCGCGTGCGCATGCCGCAGTTGACGGCGGCCGAGGGGCGGATGGCGGCGCTCGTCCGCCAGCTCGGCCTGCCCGCTGGGGTGCGGGTCGAGCTGCCGCCCGAGCTCGAGGGCGATCGGATCACGGTCGCGTTGCGGGCCAGCTCGGCGGGCGAGCTGCGGGCGCAGGCCGCGGCGCTGGCGGCGGCGCTGCGCAGCGGCGCGCTGGATGAGATGTTCGCCGTGCTCGAGGGACGCTGGTGATCCGCTTCACGCCGCAGGCCGTATGGAT
>JBOHWA010000408.1:0-1724 GCA_050735855.1 Binatia bacterium | reverse complement strand
GACGAACGGGACCCCGCCCGTCGGTGCTGAGCTTGTCGAAGCACGCCGAGGGCCCGGCGCCCTCCAGGTACTCAGTCTCCGCTGCGCTCGAACCGCCGCCAGGCGCCGTCGATCAGCCGCTCGTGCGGCAGGTAGCTCGCTTTGTATTCCATCGCCGTGCAGCCGCCGACGTAGAGGCCGAGATAGAGGTAGCGCAGGCCCCAGGTGCGGCACAGCTCCAGCTGCGTGAGGATCGAGTAGGTGCCGGGCGAGAGCGCCGCCTCGGCCGGGTCGTAGAAGCAGTAGACGGCGGAGAGCGCGTCGGCGGCGCGGTCGGCGATGGCGAGCGCGACCAGTCGGCCGTCGCGGCGGTAGCTGATCTCGATGGTGTCGGTGCAGGTCTCGACCAGGAACTGTTCGTAGCCCTCGGCATCGATCAGGCCGTCGACCGTGAGCAGCCCGCGTTCGCGCTTGTGCCGGTTGTAGAGGGCGACCTTCTCGGCGCTCACCGTCGGGCGCGCGACCACGGTCTCGAGCACCGCCGCGCCGCGGCGCAGGGTGCGGCGCTGCGTGCGGCCGGGGCTGTAGAGGGTCACGTCGAGCCGGATCGCCTCGCAGGCGCGGCAGCTCGGACAGCTCGGCCGGTAGAGCAGCAACCCCTGCCGCCGATCCCCGACCGCCAGGCGCTGCCCGAACTCATCCGGCCGCAAGCGCCGCATCGGCAGCCGCAACGGTAGCCGCGCCGTCTGTCCGGGCAGATACGGGCAACGACTCGGCTCATCCCACACCAACCACTCGGGTGGCGCGCCGGGCAGGCGAACGGCGGAATCCACGCCTGGCCTGTAGCGCAGCGCCACCGCGAGCGGAAGGGACTGTGTGCGCGAGGGGTGGCTTCACGCCGGCGGGCCGACTCGACCTGGCGGGCGCCGGGGGCGTTGCCCACCAATTCGGCGAACACCTTGGGACAGGTTGCTGGTTGTTCGTCGTTAGTTGTCGGTGAGGAAAATCAAGGGGATCGTTCAGGCGGCTTTGTCCAAAAACGCAGAGCCCAACAACGGACTACACGGATTGAGCGGATTTCACGGAGTAGGACTCAGAAATCCGCTCAATCAGTGTAATCCGTTGTCGCTTTCTGATTTTTTGGGCAAGCCCGTTCACACGCAACGCTGCGTCTCCAACTACCGCCCCCGCGCTCTTCTGCCAACGGCCGCATGCTGCGATACTGCCGGCGTGTCATCCCTCGATCCGCTGGTCGCCGCGTTGGCGGCTCGTTGTGAGACCGCCGGGTTCGATCTGCTGCGGGCGTTCAACGTCGCGTGGTACAACGACGTCGTCGCCGACGAGTACCGGCTGCCCGATCTCGGCCGGCCGCGGGCGTTGGGCGTGCTGATCGGGAACACGCGCGCCCTGTGGCCGCGTTTCGTCGCGGCGCTGCTCGAGGAGGCGGCGCTGCGCAGCGAGGCCGACCCGATCGAGCGCTACACGGTCGCTCGACTGAGCGCGGCGCTCGAGCCGCTGCAGCCGCGCTGGGACGTGCGCTGGGCGCATGCGCCGCCGCCGCGCCTGGTTGCGATCCAACGCCTCGGGCACGTCTCCGGCCTGGCACATCTCGGACCATGCGGCCTCAGCGTCCACCCGGTGTACGGCCCGTGGATGGCGCTGCGCGCGGCCGTGGTGATCGATGTCGACGGGCCGGCCGAGCCGCCGCCGGACCCGCCGCGGCCGTGTCCGGATTGCGAGCACGA
>JBOHWA010000407.1:0-8973 GCA_050735855.1 Binatia bacterium | reverse complement strand
GCTTCGACGTCATCGATCCGCGTCACTTCCCGTACAGTCAGCCCGACTTCCGCGCCCCGGAGGTCATCCAGGCGACCGCCAACTCGCCGGTGCCGTTCATGCTGCTGGTGCGCCGCATGGGGCGCGAACGGCAGGCGCGCCTGCCGATCGACGAGGCGCGCGCCGTCATCCGCCTGCTCTATGACGAGTTCGCCTGCTTCTGCACGCCGGAGTTCCTGCAGAACAGTCTCGACGTCGTCATGCGCCGGCTCGACGAGCGGCGCGCCAAGGGCAAGACCGACGTCGCGCTGTTGCCGCTGCCCACCGGCGCGACGAATCTGCAGCGGCTGAAGCGGCTGTTCCGCTACGACATCTTCCAACGCTTCTATCCCGATGCGCCGGGGACGGCCGACTATCGGGCCCGCCTGCGCGCGCAGGTGACCGCCAACCCGCGCTGGTTCGATCAGGAGGTGGCGCGCATCGGCGCCGAGCTGGCGCTGATGCCGCACTATGTGTACGGCAGCCGCGACCGGCGCTTCGCCGTCGACGCGATGCCGGCGTTGCTCGCTGAGGCCGACGACGCGCC
The DNA here is from genome assembly GCA_050735855.1 of Binatia bacterium. GTDB lineage: Bacteria > Desulfobacterota > Binatia > HRBIN30 > CADEER01 > JBOHWA01. The sequence goes on along the minus strand of JBOHWA010000407.1, from coordinate 8,408 downwards.
GCCGCCGGCCGACGACGCCTTGCAGCCGGCCGCGCCTTCTGCGACAAGCGCGCCACTGGCGCAGGGCGCCGCAGCCTCGGACCCGCCGGCAGGGAGGCGCAAGTGAACGATACCGACCGCAGCTCGACCGCCGCCCCCGTCATCTCGCTGAAGGACGTGCACAAACGCTTCGGCTCGTTCATCGCCGTCGAACGCGCCAACTTCGACATCCCGCGCGGCGAGTTCTTCTCGATGCTGGGGCCGTCGGGCTGCGGCAAGACGACCATGCTGCGCATGATCGCCGGCTTCGAAGAGGTGACCAGCGGCGAGATCCGCCTCGACGGCGTCGACGTGTCGAACGTGCCGCCCTACCGCCGGCACGTCAATACCGTCTTCCAGCAGTACGCCCTCTTCCCGCACATGAGCGTGTTCGACAACATCGCCTTCGGGCCGCGCACGGCCGGGCTCGACCCGGCGGAGGTCAGCAAGCGCGTCGATCAGATGTTGCGCGTCGTGCGGCTGGGCGATTTCTCCGCCCGCCGGCCCGAGCAGCTCTCCGGCGGGCAGCGGCAGCGCGTCGCGCTCGCCCGCGCGCTGGTCAATCTGCCGAGCGCGCTGCTGCTCGACGAGCCGCTCAGCGCCCTCGACCTCAAGCTGCGCCAGGCGATGCAGATCGAGCTCAAGCGCATCCAGCGCGAGGTCGGCATCACCTTCATCTTCGTCACCCACGACCAGGAAGAAGCGCTGACCATGTCCGACCGCATCGCGGTGATGAGCGAAGGGCGGGTCGAACAGGTCGGCACGCCGGAGGAGATCTATCACTCGCCGGCGACCGTGTTCGTCGCCGGATTCATCGGCACGGCGAACTTGATCCCGGCGACGGTGGAGAGCGTCCGCGGCGACCGCGCCGCCGTCATGCTCGCCGGCGATCAGCGCATCGAGGTGCCGACCGCGATGGCCCACTTCGCCGCCGGCGCGGCCGCGGTGGTCATGGTGCGACCCGAGCGCATCAAGCTGGCACTGGCAGAACCGATGGGGCGCAACGCCATCCCGGTCACCGTGGTCGAGTCGATCTTCCAGGGACCGGTGGTACGCTGCATGCTGACCGACGCCGCCGGCGACGAATTCATCGCCCACATCGACGAAGAGGAGCGCCCGCCAGGCCTGCAGCGCGGCATGCGCCTGTGGGCCAGCTGGGACACGTCAGCCTCGCGACTGCTGCCGCCGCGCGCCCCGGCGGCGCGCGCCACCACCGCCGACACGGCGCCGGCGTAGCGCCACGATGTGCCGGCGCACCGGCGAACCGGTGCACCGGCGTACGTGAAATCAGTACTCCATCACGATGCTACCCGTCCCGACCGGGTACGGGTTGTCGTCGAAGTTGACCTCCTTGAGCGTATCGCTGAGCACCAGGACGTTGATGCCGGCGTTGAGGCTCCACGAGCCGTAGTCCGACGGGATGAAGGAGAGCGGCACGCCGGCGACCAGGCCGAAGCTGAAGAAGCCGAAGGTCTGGTTGTGCGTCGGATCGGTGCTTTCGTAGTAGTCGTACATCGACAGGCCGACGGCCAGCGGCACGGTGAGGGTCACCGGGTAGTCGCCGGTCTCGTCGCCAGGCAGGGAGACATCCATGCCCGGTCCGCCGGCGAGCTCGAAGTAGCCGCCCTTCTTGCTCCCGAACGACGTGTTGGCGACCTCGAAGCTGAAGGTGGCCGCCGGGTTGAGCGCGAAGGCGCCGAGGAGGTCGCTGTCGTCGTACGCCAGGCCGAGGTCGATCTGCTGCACGGTGCTGAAGGCGCCGTTCGGGCTGGTGTACAACAGATACGTGACCGACGAGTTGAGGCCGCCGGCCCAGTCGATCGACAGGCTGGGATAGAAGTCGATCTCGTAGATGTTCTCGGGCCCCTCGCCGGTCGCCAGCGTCTGCGCGCTCTGGAAGCTGCCCCACCCGCCTATGCCGAGCCCGATGCCGCGCACGGGTCCCTCGTCGCGCTCGAACAGGCTGATGCCCAACTCGGCGTAGGGCTGCCAGATGAAGCCGTTGCGCTCCTGCAGGATGCCGCGGAAGAAATACGCCGTGGTGAAGTCGTTGCCGACCACCAGCGACACGCGGCCGCGATTCGGTCCTTCCTCCTCTGGTTCTGGCTCGGGACGCGTCCCGAGCGTGTCGGCCGGCTGCCCGTAGTCGCGCGGCGCCGGCTCCGCGGCCCGCACGGACGGCACACCGCTGAGCAGCCCAGCCAGGATCCACATGGTGGCGCGTGCCCACGCGCCGGTGCATCGGTTGCAATGGCCCATAACACCTCCTCCTCTCGTCCACCCACCGAAAGTTGACGGCCCTTGCAGAGACTTCAGGCGGACTTATCTCAATGATTCGAGACGCTTGCAAGTCTCTCCGAAGGTTGAATCTCGGTCGCGCCCGGACCGGCCTTCGCTGAATTTTTGCCCTGCCCGGGGCGTCGAAGGGAGCGATGTTCGAATCCGCAGTAACGCTTGATGACCCTACCGATCTCGCCACGCCGGCCGATACGGCGGCGGACGCCGAAGAGGTCGGCAGCCCAGAGCTCACCTCAGAGAGCATGTTCTCGGCCGAAATCGCTGGCGAGGGCCTGCTCAACCGCGAGCAGGAAGCGGCGCTCGCGAAACGCATCACCGGCGCCCGCGGCCGCATCCGCACCATCCTGAAGCGGGCCCGGCGCCTGTCGCGCCTGGCCCTGGCCAGCGGTGGGCGCGGCGTCGTCTCGCCCGAGCGCGACTTCCGCGAACGTGAAGCGCTGATCATCCTGCGCTTCGCCGAGGCGGCGCTGGGCGGCACCAGCACCGTGCGTACGTGCGGGCTCGACCGGCGCGCGCTGCGCACCTTCGTCACCGATCTGCGCGCGACGCTGGTCGACTACCGCGTCGTGCGCGATGAGATGGTGCGCGCCAACGTCAGGCTGGTCGCCCTGCTGGCGCGGCGCTACCACCACCCGACGCTGAGCTTCCTGGACCTGTTCCAGGAGGGCACGCTCGGCCTCATGCGCGCGGTGGAGAAATACGAGCCGGAGCGCAAGGTGAAGTTCAGCACCTACGCCTCCTGGTGGATCTGGCAGCAGCTCGGCCGCACGGCCGACACGCAGGGCTCGCTCATCCGCACGCCGGTGCACTGGAATCAGTTGCGCCGTCGCGTCGGCCGTGCGGCGCCCGAGGACGGCGACGGTTTGGCCGAGATGGCGCAGCTCGAGGGCGTCGATCCGGCGCGCTTCGAGACCATGGCGCAGGGGTTCCGCTTCATCTCGACCGATACGCCGGCGGACGATGACGAGCGGCCGCTGGAATCGCTGCTGGCCGATCCCGATCCGACGCCCGAGGAGCACACGCAGCGGCACATGCTGGGCGAGCGCCTCGAGTCGGCGTTGGAGACCCTGCCGCCGCGCGAGGGCTTCATCGTCCGCCAGCGCTTCGGCCTCGGCGATGCCGAGGCGCAGACGCTGCAGGAAGTCAGCGTCCACCTGGGCGTCAGCCGCGAGCGCGTGCGCCAGCTGGAGAACCGGGCCCTGGCCAAGCTGCGCGAGCTGTGCGGTGCCGAGGGACTGCGCGACTACCTGAACTGAGGCCGACAGGGCGGAATGCACCTGGAGGGCGCCGGGCCCTCGGCGCCGTGCTCGCGACAAGCACCCCACCCGCCAGCCCCCGGCGCCGAGGGACCGGGCGCCCTCCAGTTACTTCGCCGCGGGAGGCTCGCGACGGCGCAGGCTGCAGAGGGCCATCGCGAAGGCGAGCAGCCACCAGGCCGCGGTTGCGTCGGCCCCCGCATCGACGTTGCAGCCGCCGTCGGACGGTTGGCGGGACGTGGCGGTGCGCGTCACTGTCGGCGGAACGGTCGACGTCGGCGGCACCGTCACCGTCGCCGTCGCCGTGGGCGCGAGCGTCGCGGTGGCCGTGGCGATCGCCGTCGGGGTGGCGGTGGGCGGTGATGTCGCGCTCGGCACGGCGGTCTCGGTGGCGGTCGGCGGCAGCGTCGCCGTGCCGGTCGGGGGCACGCTCGGCGTCGCGGTCACGGTCGGCGTCGCGGTCGCCAGGTCCGGGAAGGTGATCGGGCCGACCGCCACCGGCGCCGAGCGGTTGCCGGCGGCGTCGCTGGCGACGAGGGCGAAGTAGAGCGTGCGGCCGAAGAAGTCGCCGAAGACCGTGATCGCGCCGGCGCTGCGGCGGCCGGCGCCGGGGCCGGAAAACTGTTGCACCGGGTTCGCGGCTTCGAAGGCGGCGGTGGTGGGGATCGGGTCGGTGCTGAAGCGCACGTCGAACGAGGCCGTACCGCAGAACAGGCCGTCGCCCGGTACGCGCGCGAGTTGCAGGCCGAGCTCGAACTGGGCGACGGTCGTCACGCTGATGTCCGCCGGGCGCAGCGACGCCGGCGGGCGCGCATCGGTCGTGTCGTTGCCGCTGCCCCACTCGTCGTGATGCCAGCGGCGCCAGGGGATGAAGCCGCACTCTTCGCCGGTCGTCTTCCAGACGAACAGGCGGCCTTCGCGCGTCGAGACGACGACCTCGAGCTGGCCGTCGCCGTCGATGTCGCCGACGGCGGGCGATTGCACCACCCAGCCGTTGGTGAACTTCGGCCAGCCGGGGGCCTCCTCGCCGTCGACGTCGACGGCATGCACGTCATAGACGCCCGAGCCCTGCAGCGCCTCGGGCCGCCCGTCGCCGTCGATGTCGGCGACCGAGGGGCCGGCGAGAATCTGCAGGTCGTTGACCAGCACCGGGAAGGCGGGCAGGAAGCGGCGGTCGGTGGGCGCGCCGTTGGCGTCGCTGATCGCCCAGGCGGAGAGGTGGTTCTCGGCGGGGAACTGGCGCGACGGCAGCTGATTGTCGACGAGCTTGCCGAAGCCCGCCGTCGGCGCGACCATGCTGTAGCCCGCGCCGTCGCCGCCGAATTCGGTCAGCGCCAGCGCGCCGAGCGCGCCGAAGGTCGGCTTGTCGAGCGCGATGCTCTGCGGACCGGGCGTCTCGGTATCGAGCGTGCGGTCCTCGCCGGTCGGGTGGCGGCCGAAGAACGAGACGCCCTCGGCGGTGAAGACGTAGGCCGGGCCGACCGAGGACATGGTGCCGATCTCGAGGCGGCCATCGCCGTCGACGTCGGCCAACGCCGCGGGCCCGTTGCTGCCGGATCCGACGGTCGGCAGCAGCTCGGTCTGCACCAGGGCAGTCTTCACCGGCCAGCCGTCGACGAACGCCGCGGGGTTCCAGCCGCGCGCCTGGCCGGAGCCGCCGTGCGCGACGCCGTCGCCGTGCACGGCGTAGACGCGCGTGTTGCCGCTGTCGAGCACGCCGGCGGCCTGGAACAGGCGGACGATGGCATTGTCGAACACCGCGTTGGGCGGCTCGACGTACTCCTCGTTGACCACGGCGACGACGTCGAGCGTGCCGTTGGCGTCGATGTCGCCGAGCGACGGCGGCACGATGATCTTGGTGCCGAGTCGCGCGCCGCTGCCCGGCAGCAGCGTCACCTCGTTGGTCAGCGGATCGACCGACGCCACCTTGGTGGGATCCTTGAGCAGCACCGGCCAGCCGGCGACCGGCAGGCCGTCGTGGTGCCAGGCGTAGAGGTGGCGGTCGAAGGCGCCGGCGACGATCTCCAGCGAGCCGTCGGACGAGTTGTCGAGGTTGCCGAGCGCGGCGCCGCCGAGCAGGGCGCGGCCGAGGCGGTTGTCCTCGTCGTGGCGGTTGGTGCGATCGGGCACCTGGCCGTCGGGGCTGTCGAGGCTGCGCTCGGAACGGAAGCTGAACGAGTAGACCGGCAGCGTCTTCACCGGAAATCCGGCGCGGCGCGTGCCGTCGACCTGCCAGACGTAGAGCCGGCCCTGCAGATCGGTGGCCACCACTTCGAGCCGGCCGTCGCGGTCGAGGTCGCCGACCGACGCCGCGCCGAGGATCGAGCTGTGCACCGGCGTATCGATCAGCTCGCTGGCGTAGCCGGGGCTCTCGGCGTGGATCTCGAGCGCATCGGTGAGCACCGGCCAGCCGGGCAGCTCGCTGCCGTCGGCGCGGAAGGCGTGCACGCGGCCGTCCGAGGTGGCGAGGACGATCTCCTCGCGGCCGTCGGCGTCGAGATCGGCGGTGACCGCGGCGGCGGCGCCGTCGCCGCCGAGCAGCTGCGGAAAGCCCGGCAGGAGATCCGGGTCGCGGTGCAGGGCGAAGGCGCGGCGGTCCTCGCCCAGATTCCCCGCGTCGTCGAAGACGCGCAGGCGGACGGTCACCGTGAAGCGGTCGGGATCGGGTTGTCCCGCATCGGTCATCGGCCCGCCCAGCGTGCCGTGCGGCAGGCGGGCCGCCAGTTCGACCAGGTCGATGACGCCGAGGTCGCCCTCGACGGCGGAGAACTCGACGTCGCTGAAGTGGACGGCGTCGAAATCGTCGTCGTCCGGCTGGACGCCTGGCGCCACCTCGATGACGTAGCTGAAGCGCTCGGCGCGGTTGGCGGCGGCGCGGCCGCGCAGGTGCAGCGTCTGGGTCTGCTGCGGATCGAGCAGGTCGAACCACGCCGGCGCCGCGATCGAGGCCTCGGCGGGAATCTGGCCCGAGGCGACACGCAGCACGGCGCGGTCGGCGTTGACGCGGCCGTAGCCGAAGTACTGGTCGAAGCCTTCGACCGACGGAAAGCGCTCGCTGCCGCCGATGCCGGGCACCGGGATGGAGGTGCTGTAGTTCTGCGGCAGCGGCGGGTTGACGTCGGCGCGCGCATCGAAGTTGATGTCGTCGGCGGTCTGGATGAGGATCTGCTTCACTTCCTCGGCCGACAGCGGGAACGGCGCGGGGCTGCCGTCGTCGCGCGGATAGGGCGCCAACATGCCGCGGTCGATGGCGTTGAGCGCCGCCGACACCACCAGCCCGGCCATGCCGGCGCTGCGCCCGGTGGCCTCGGACGAGCAGCTCGATGACGGCACCGACAGCGCGATGTGGGCGCCGTAGTTGGTGCAGCCGTTCAGGTACAGGTACGACTTCGGCGTCTGCTGGATGCCGGAGATGTCGCCGAACTTGGTCACCGAGTTGACCTGCACGGTGTGATTGTAGGTCGCCGGGTAGTTGTGGTGGCTCGACTCCTCGTCGGCGGCCGAGGCGATGACGACGACGCCGTGCTGGTAGGCGTAGTCGACCGCCTGCTGGCCGAAGACGCTCTGGTTGAGCGTGCCGAGCGCCTCCTGGATGACGCGCGCGCCGCTGTCGACGGCGAACACGACGCCCTGGCCGAAGTGGTTCACCTCGGTGACGAAGCTGTCGCCGACGCGCACTTCGAGCAGCAGGCAGTTCGGGCACGTGCCGACCTCGTCGAAGCCGTTGTTCGCCTCGGCGCCGGAGTCGTGCGACTCGCCGGTGCCGTGGCCGTAGCGCACCTCGTCGAGCGGGTCGTTGTCGTCCTCGAAGAAATCCCAGCCGCTGATGTCGTCGGTGTAGCCGTTGGCGTCGCCGTCGACGCCGTCGGAGAAGAGGAAGATGAGGTCTTCGGGGTCGACCATACCGTTGCCGTTCTGATCGCTCACCCGGTCGTCGGCGGCGCGCACGGCGTCAGCCAGATAGTCGGCCAGGTTGAACAGCCCGTCGCCGTTGCGGTCGTACGGGTCGGTCGGGTTGTCGCTGCCCTGGGGGACCGGCAACTCGCCGCGGTTGAGATAGAATTTGTTGACCAGATCCGGCAGGCGATCGGCCCAGCGGATGCCGGAATCGAGCACCGCGATCAGGACATCCGGCCGGCCGGTGGTGGTCTGCCAGGCGCGATCGACGCTCGCGCCCTTGACGCCGAACAGCTCCTGCGGGCTGGCGTCGATGGACGGGTCGCCGGTCTGCTCGCTGGTCAGCTTCCAGTTGTCGGCGCCGAAGTCGTCCGGCAGGGTCAGCGGGTCGGTCGCCGGCAGGAAGAGATACTGCGCGAAGTCGGTCGCCGGAATGCAGGGCGGGTCGGTCTCCGACCCCGCACACGGCAGGGGGTTGGGCGGATAGGGCATCGCTGCCAGCAGCGGTGCGCTCCACATCGCCACGGCCAGCGCCAGCGCCGCCACGGTCGCTCGTCTCATCGATCCCCCCTCCGCTACACGTAGCCCGATGATCCGGTGTATGCCCCCGATTTGGTTAGAGTCAACGCGAGCGGCGCCCGGCAGGGTAGATACTGATGCCACAGCCTGATAGGGTGACCGACTGCATGGCTGCTACTACCCCTATCGTTGGCAAGGAAATCGAGAGCTGGTGCACCAAGTGTAAGCTGATGCTCGGCCACACCATCGAAGCGGTGGTGGGCGGTCGCATCACCAAGGTGCACTGCAACACGTGCCGCGGGCAACACGCCCACCGCGCCAAGCCGCCGGGCACCGGAACGGGCGCACGCAAGCCGCGCGCCCCACGGGCGACCGCTGAGAGCAAGACCGCCGCCGACTACGCGGCGATGTTGCACAGCA
>JBOHWA010000406.1:0-3880 GCA_050735855.1 Binatia bacterium | reverse complement strand
GTCCACGACCGAGGTCGCCTTCGCCTTCGACACCGCGCGCCAGGCCTGGCGCGACGCGGGCCGCACCGCCGCGCCGCGTCTGATCACCAGCTGCTGGTACGCCCTCGGCCCGCGCGCCCGCGCCCAGCTCGACGACTACCTGCACCGCTATCTGAACTTCTTCGGCGCCGACGTCGCGGTGCAGCTCGCCAAGGGCGTGCACACCGATTCCGCCGAGAAGCTGCGCGCCGCGGCGCGCGCGGCGGCCGACCTCGGCGCCGACGAGCTGCACCTGGTGCCGACCACGGCGGACCCGGACGAGGTCGCACGCGTCGCCGACCTGCTCGGCTGAGCCGGCGCCTCTACCACTGCGGCCGCCGATCGCGCATGATGCGCCGCATGAGCGGCATCAAGATCGGTATCGGTTTCGGCGGTGGGCGGCTCGGGTTGCCGAGCGCGGCGGAGATCGGCGCCTACGCCGAGCGCGCCGAGGATCTCGGCATCGACTCCATCTGGCTCTCCGACCGTATCAGCGGGCGCGACGCGCATCTCGACATCGCCTGCGTCATGGCGCAGTTCGCGGCGCGCACGACGCGCATCAAGATGGGCCCCAGCGTGCTGACGCTGCCGGCCCGCCATCCGGTCGAGGTGGCGCGCACCTACGCCACGCTCGACTACCTGACCGGCGGCTGCGGGCGGGTGATCATGGCGGTCGGCTTGGGCAGCGACCCGCGCGAGTGCCTCGCCGTCGGCATCCCCGCCGAGGAGCGCGGCGCGCGCATGGAGGAGGGCGTCGCGGTGCTGCGCAAGCTGTGGTCGGAGCCGCGCGTCACCCACCACGGCCGCTTCTACCACTTCGACGACGTCACCATCACACCGCGCCCGGCGCGCGGCCCGCTCGACGTCTGGATCGGCGGCCGCAGCGATGTCGCGCTGCGCCGCACGGCGCGCTACGGCGACGGCTGGTTCCCGTCCTTCATCACAGCGGACGAGTTCCGCGCCGGCATGGAGCGCCTCACCGCCTACGGCGCCGAGCGCGGCCGCACCATCGACCCGCGCGAGGCCGGCACCGTGCTGCTCAGCTACGTCACCGACGACCGCGAGCGCGCCGATCAGTTGCTGCAACTCGCCGCCGCCGGGGTGAAGCTGCCGCCCGAAACCATGGCCGCCCGCGCCGCCATCGGCACGGTCGAGCAGTGCGCCGAGCGGCTGCAGGCCTTCGTCGATGCGGGCTGCACGAAGTTCGTGCTGTTTCCGCTGGCGGCGCCGGAGGAGTTGGCGGGGCAGATCGAGACATACGCGAAGCGGTTGATTCCGCGCGTGGGCGGGTAGTCGACGGGTTGAGATCGGGCACGGGCACGGGCTCGGGCTCGGGCACGGGTTGAGTCGGATCGATAGGAATTGAAGTCGACGGGTGCCGGCTCGGTCGTCGATCAGGAGTGCGATGGGTTCGGTTCAACCCGTGCCCCTGCCCGTGCCCGAGCCCGTGCCCGAATCCGTGCCCGAATCCGAGCAACGTCAGATCACCGCCGCCGTTTCCCTCGCTTCGTCGGCTGCCCCTGCTCGACCCGCTCCGCCACCGTCAACACCGTGTCGATGTAGGCGTCCGAGCGATTGTACGTCCAGATGACGCGGCGCTCGGCGGCGTGCGTCATGCCCGCCCGCCAGCCGTTGCCGGCCAGGTAGTTGGCGGCGGAGAAGATTGCATCGGTCGGGTCGTAGAGACTGACGATGCCGTCGCCGTCGCCGTCGACGCCGAAGCGCAGGTAGCTCGACGGCAGGAACTGCGGGAAGCCGAAGGCGCCCGAGCCGGAGCCGCGCATGGCGAGCGGATCGAGGCCGCGCGGCCCGGCGATGCGGAACACCGCCAGCACCTCCGGATAGAACAGCGCCGCGAGCTCGCGGGCGCGGCGGCGCGTGCGCGCCGCGACCCCTTCGGCCAGCGGCCGCGGCACGCCGCGCGTGTGGCGCGTGATGTTGTGCCGCACGTTGGCCGGTTCGTCGGCCATCGCCAGGCGCGCCAGGCGGTAGAGCACCATCTCGCGGCCGGTGTTGGTGCCGCAGTGCGTCTCGACGTGCAGCAGCGCGCTGAGCACCGAGGCGCGCACGCCGAAGCGCGCTTCGGCGGCGCGGTAGGCGGCGTCGTAGCGCGCCCGACAGGCGCGCGCCTGGGCCAGGCTGCGCGGCGCCAGGAAGCCGCGATACATGGCGCGCGATTCGCGCGGCGCGAGCGAGAACTCCAGCCGGTCGAAGCGCGGCATGCGCGGGTCGCCGAACGCCGCCCGCACGGCGGCGCGCGGCACGCCGTCGCGCACCAGCTGCTCGGTCAGATGGTCCCAGCTGCCGGCGCACGCCGCACGCGCCGACAGCAACACCACCAGTCCGCATGCCACACCGCCAGCTGCGCGCCGCATGGCTTGTCGATAGCCGATGCGCCGAGCTCGGTCGAACCCACCGCGGCACTTGCGAATGCCGGATGGCGGCGCTAGCTGCAGACGATGTCCACTCCCCTCCGCTTACTCATGGTCGACGACTCGGAGGCCGATGCCACGCTGCTGTTGCGCGCCTTGCGGGCGGGCGGCTTCAAGTCCACGGCGCATCGCGTCGCCAACGCCGCGTCGCTCACGGCGGCGCTCGACCAGGCCTGGGAGTTGGTGCTGTGCGATTGGAGTCTGCCGGGCTTCAGCGGCCTCGCGGCGCTCGAGCTGATGCATGAACGCGGGCTCGATGCACCGATCATCATCGTCTCCAGCGACCTCGGCGAGGCCGGCGCGGTGGCCGCCATGCGCGCCGGCGCGCACGACTTCGTCAGCAAGCACCATCTCGACCGCCTGCTGCCCGCCGTCGAGCGCGCCCGCCGCGAGGCCGACGGACGCCGCGCGCAGCGCGCCGCCGAACAGGCGCTGCGGGCGAGCGAGGAGCGCTTCACCAAAGCTTTCGAGTATGCCCCGATCGCCATGGCACTGGTCACCATCGGCGGCACCATCCTCAAGGTGAACCGGGCGATGGGCACCATGTTCGGCTACTCGGAAGCCGAGATGATGGAGCTCCCGGTCTGGCGCATCACCCATCCGGACGACATGCCCGCGACCTTCGCCCAGATGGAGCGCCTGGTCGAGGGCGAGATTGACACCTGGTTCCTCGAGAAGCGCTACTTCCACCGCGACGGCCAGCTGCTCTGGGGGCGCTCGACCACCTGGTTGGTGCGCGACGGCGACGGCGTCGCGCAATACGTCGTCTCGCAGGTGCAGGACATCACCGAATCGAAACGCCTGCTCGAGGAGGCGCGGCGGCGGGAAGGCGAGCTGGCGCACGCGCTGCGCGTCGCCACCATCGGCGAGACCGTCGCCCAGGTCGCGCACGAGATCAACCAGCCGCTGGCCTCGATCGCCAACTTCGCGCACGGGTTGGTGACGCGCATCGACCGCGGCCACAGCGACTTCCCCGCCATGCGCGCCGCCGCGGCCGAGATCGCCGCCGAGGCGCTGCGCGCCAGCGAGGTCATCCGCCACCTGCGCGAGCTGCTGCGCAAGGGCGAGCCGAAGCTGGAGCGCTGCGACGCCAACGACGTCGTGCGCGACGCCGTGCGCCTGATCGAACCCGACCTGCGCGCGCACGCCATCGACGTGGCGCTCGATCTGTCGCCCCAGCCGCTGCCGATCGAGGTCGACCGCGTGCAGGTCGAGCAGGTGGTGCTCAACCTGCTGCGCAATGCGCTCGACGCACTCATCGCCTCGCCGGACGCCTCGCGCCGGCTGACGATCGACACCGCGCGCCGCGATCCGCGCGAGATCGCGGTGCAGGTGCACGACACCGGCGTCGGCCTGCCGCCGACCGCCGGCTCGGCCATCTTCGACCCGTTCTTCACCACCAAGGCCGGCGGCCTCGGCCTCGGCCTGTC
>JBOHWA010000405.1:0-2981 GCA_050735855.1 Binatia bacterium | reverse complement strand
CCCCGCCACCCCCGGCGCCGAGAGCCCGGCGCCCTCCACAGCGACAGGCAAGCGTTCAAGGAGCGTGAGATGTCCGAGTTCCTGTTTCAGGAAATGTTTCCGCACGGCGAGGATGCGACGCCGTATCGGCGCCTCGACGGCACCTTCGTCGGCCGCGAGACGTTTCGCGGCCAGTCCGTGCTGACGGTCGATCCCGCCGGGCTGACGACGCTGGCGGCGGCGGCGGTCCGCGACGTCTCGCATCTGTTCCGCCCCGGGCACCTGGCGCAGTTGCGCGCCATCCTCGGCGATCCGGAGGCGTCGGCCAACGACCGCTTCGTCGCCCACAACATGCTGCGCAATGCCAACATCGCGGCCGGCATGGTGCTGCCGTCGTGCCAGGACACCGGCACGGCGATCGTCATCGGCAAGAAGGGCCAGCAGGTGTGGACCGGCGGCGGCGACGAGGTGGCGCTGGCGCGCGGCATTTACGACACCTACACGACCACCAACTTGCGCTACTCGCAGCTCGCGCCGCTCAGCATGTACGACGAGGTGAACACCGGCACCAACCTGCCGGCGCAGATCGAGCTCTACGCCGTCGGCGGCGACGAGTACCACTTTCTCTTCGTCACCAAGGGCGGCGGCTCGGCCAACAAGACCTATCTGTTCCAGGAGACCAAGGCGCTGCTCAACCCGAAGTCGCTGCTCGCCTTCATCGAGCAGAAGATCCGCTCGCTCGGCACCGCCGCGTGCCCGCCGTACCACCTGGCGGTGGTCATCGGCGGCACCTCGGCCGAGGCGACGCTGAAGACGGTGAAGCTGGCGAGCTGCCGCTACCTCGACGACCTGCCGACCAGCGGCGGCACCGGCGGCCACGCCATCCGCGATCGCGAGCTGGAGGCCGAGGTGCTGGCCATCGCGCAGCGCACCCACATCGGGGCGCAGTTCGGCGGCAAGTATTTCTGCCACGACGTGCGCGTCATCCGCCTGCCGCGCCACGGCGCCAGCTGTCCGGTCGGCATCGGCGTCTCGTGCTCGGCCGACCGCCAGGCCAAAGCCAAGATCACCGGCGACGGCATCTTCCTCGAGCAGCTCGAGGCCAACCCGGCGCAGTACATGCCGGAGGTCGACGAGGCGAAGCTCGGCGGCGACGTGGTGCGCATCGATCTGCGCCAGCCGATGCACGAGATCCGCGCCGCGCTGTCGCGCTACCCGATCAAGACGCGCCTGGCGTTGACCGGCCCGCTGATCGTCGCGCGCGACATCGCCCACGCCAAGCTGCAGGAGCGCATCGAGCGCGGTGAGGGCCTGCCGCAGTACGTCAAGGACCACCCGATCTACTACGCCGGCCCGGCCAAGACGCCGAAGGGATACGCGTCGGGCTCCTTCGGCCCGACCACGGCGGGACGCATGGACTCGTACGTCGGCCTGTTGATGGAGCACGGCGGCAGCTTCATCACCCTCGCCAAGGGCAACCGCTCGCCGGCGGTCGCCGACGCCTGCAAGAAGTACGGCGGCTTCTACCTCGGCTCGATCGGCGGCCCGGCCGCGGTGCTGGCACAGGACAACATCAAGAAGGTCGAGGTGCTCGAGTACCCTGAGCTCGGCATGGAGGCGATCTGGCGGATCGAGGTGGAGAACTTCCCCGCGTTCATCGTCGTCGACGACAAGGGCAACGACTTCTTCGGCCGGCTGTGACGCGGAACGCTCGGCCGACGTTCTTCTGGGAGCGTCCGCGGGGGCGGCCCTAGAGCGCCACCCAGCGCGCGTCCGCGTAGTCGAAGTAGCGCGCCACCCGCTCGCCGTCCCAGTGGTACTTGAGGTGCTTGCCCTGGACCGGGCGGCCGACCGCCTTGGGGCGCAGCACGGCGACGCACTGGCCGTGCGGATCGCGCACGCTCGGGTAGACGAGGCCGTTGCCGCCGGCGGCGCGCAGCGCGGCGCCGAACGGCTGGCTGTCGGCGTAGGTGTCGGGCGCCAGCAGGCGTGCGCGCTGGGCCGCCGGCAGGCTGGCGAGGTCGGCGAAGCGGTTGTCGATGCGCCCGACCAGCACGCGCATGTCCTCGTAGCGCGGCCCGTCGCGGCTGTCGGCGGCAAAGCGGGCGAAGTGAAAGGCGGTCTCGCGCACCGCGGTGCGCAGCTCGCGGGCGGCGTAGTAGACGCCGTACGAGCCGTCGCTGAAGCGCGAGCCCTGCGGGTTGCGGTGCGTGAAGGCGGCCATCACCCAGCTCGCCCCGGGCCCGCTGACCCGCTCGCCCGGCGGCACCAGGCGAATCTCGCCGACGTCGTCGCGCACGCGCGGGTTGACCAACTGCTCGGCCGCGATCAGCGCCTCCCAGACGCCGGGATCGGACGAGACGCGCTCGAACAGGTCGATCGGCGGATAGCGGTAGGCGATGATGCGGCTCGCCCGCGCCCATGCCACGCGCCGCAGCCGCGGCTCACGGAGCGCGGGCGGCATCGAGGTAGGCGCGCACGGCGGCCAGATCGGTGACGTCGCCGGCGGTCATGCGCTGCAGCGGCGCATGCTCGCCGAAATGGCGGTTCGGCCGGCTCACCCAGCCGTCGGCCTGGGTCGGGTCGGCGTAGAGGATCTGCAGCGCCTTGTAGATCCCCGCGACGTAGCCGATGCGCCGCAGCGTATCCTCCGGCACCCGCCGCGCCCGGCCGCCCTTCCACTCGTAGAACGTGCGCAGGGCCGGCGCGCCAAGCATGCGCCGCGACGCGTCGTTGTCGGCACCCCAGAGCTCCATGATGCGAAAGAATCCGACCAGCGCCTGGCGTTGATGATCGGCGCTCACCAGCGGCTGGCGAGCGGATGTCTGCGGTGGCGCTTTCATCGTACGCATGCAGAGTAGCACCAAATCATAGATTCGTGCAATAATGCATCACTACGGAATCACAGGGGGCGACGATGCGCTTGAAGCGGGGCGCCTCGGCGCATAAGGACGTGAGCGTCACGGAGGGAGACACATGAGTTCTGCAGACCTGATCAGCCG
>JBOHWA010000404.1:0-7807 GCA_050735855.1 Binatia bacterium | reverse complement strand
CTTCCCCCGCAAGGGGGGAAGGGACCCTCGACGTCAGGGCCCGCTCGCGTCGGAGGAGCGCAGCCCGATGGTTGGGCGAAGGCGTTGCGCGGAGCATCAGAACACCGCTTTCAGGCCGCCGAAGAATGACAACCCGGGGAGGGGGAAGTCGCCGAGATCGCGGATGTCGGCGTTGGTGAGGTTGGCGGCTTCGAACTTCGCCGTCAGCCAGGGGAGGGGTTGCAGGGTGCAGCCGATGGTCTGGATCGAGCGGCTCGGTACGATCTCGAAGTTGTCGACGTCGGTCGGGTTGGCGCTGATGTAGGTGTACTCGTAGTACAGCGACGATCCCCATGGGCCGGTGACGCGCGGGCGGACGAAGACCTCGTCGTTCGGACGCAGCGGCAGTTGGTTGCCCTCGGGCGAATCCACGTCGCTCTCGGTGTCCTGGTGCGTGTAGTTCAGCTCGAGGGACAGATGATCGAAGGCGGCGGCGCGCAGGCTCACCTCGTGGCCGACCATGCGGGCGCTGCCGATGTTGACCGGGCGGAACTTGATCGGGCTGACCTGGTCGAAGGCGATGAGGTCGGTGACGTTGTTGTGGAAGAACGCGTACTCGAGCATGCCGGGCTCCAGCCAGTCGACGCCCGGCCAGCTCAGCACGAAGCCGGCGTCACGGTTCATGCCCGTCTCGGGCTTCAAGGTCGCGTTGCCGAGCACCGAGCCGGCGTTGCCGAACAGCTCGGCGAAGTTCGGCGCGCGCTGGAAGCGGCCGAGGTTGGCGCGCACGACCAGCCAGGAGGCGATCTGCCCCTGCGCGCCGATCGACGGGGTGAACAGATTGAGGTCGGTGGTCTGCGGCGCAGTGTCGGGCATGTTCGCCAGATCGACGCCGCTGAAGTCGTCGGTGAAGTGGTCGTAGCGCAGGCTCGGCACCAGCACGACGCGCTCGCCGATGAGGAAAATCGAGTCCTGCGCCGCCAGGGTCAGGCGCAGCCGCGTCTGGTCGGGGCCGTTCTGCGGCTGGCTGAACTCGTTGTAGGGGAAGAACTGCTCATAGCCGAGTTCGGCGAACCAGCCGACCGCCTGATTGTAGGGCGCGAACCAGGTGCCCGTCGTACTGCCGCCGACCAGCGCGGTCTGGTTGCGCGTATCCTGGGTCGAGCCGAAGTCGCCCTGCGGGTCGTCGAAGGCCTGCAGGTTGTAGACGCCGAACAGCGTGCCGCCGACGTCGACGGCGCCGCCGGCCAGCCCGGCCCGGCGCAGCCGCCCGTAGGTGAGCGAGCGCACCTGCTGCAGCCCGGGATCGGCGAACTGCACGACACCCGGGCCGGGCACGCCCTGATCCTTGAAGAACACCTCCTGCACCGCATCGCCGATCAGGCCGTCGCCGAAGTCGTGCGAGACGCGCAGCAGCCCGTCGACGGCGTTGAAGGCGTTGTTGATGCGCGTCGTGGTCTCGTCGTCGTCGGGGTTCTGGTCGGTGCCGTTGTCGTCGAAGAAACTGAAGTCCCCCTCGCTGCCGAGATAGCTGACGTGCGCGAGGACGTCGGTCTTGCCGACGCGCCGGGTGTGCGTCGCCACCGCCTTGCGGGTCTCGAACGAGCCGTAGCCGGCGATCAACTCGGTGTGCGGCTCGGCCGTCGGCGGGCGGGTGACCAGGTTCACGACCCCGCCGATGCCGCCGCCGCCGAAGCCCACCGGTACGCTGCCGCGGTAGACGTCGATGCGCTGCAGCGCGTCGAGCGGCAGGTCGGCGAGGTTCACGGTCTGGTCCTGCGCCTGCGACAGCGGGATGCCGTCGAGGTAGACCGGCACCTGGTTGGCCGAGGAGCCGCGGATCGAGATGGTGGTGAAGGCGCCGAGGCCGCCGAAGCGCTGCACCTGCACGCCGACCGACTCGGCCAGCACGTCGGCGGTGGTTTCGACCGGCGCGTCGCGCTGGCTGACGTCGATCTCCGAGACGAAGCCGGTCGGCGCGCGTTCCTCCGCTTCGCTGATGCGATCGGCGGTGACCGAGAGCCCCTCCAGTTGCAGCGGCTCGCGCTGCTCCGGCTCTGCGGCGGGGGCGCGGCTGGCGCAGGCCAGTGCGGTACAGATGGCGAGGGCGCGCATGAGGGTTCCCCGGCCCATCACTCGCTGCGACGGCCGGTCAGCGCCGCCACGTCGGCGGCGGTGAGGTACCCATCGCCGTTGACATCGGCCGCCGCTCCCGACGCCACCGATCCGCCCGCGGCGGCGGCGACGACGTCCCCATCGCCATCGTAGAGCTCGCCGACCAACTGGGCCGCGTCGGCGCCGGTGATGGCGCCGTCGCCGTTCAGATCGCCGGGCAGCAGGATGGGCGACTCGGTCGGCGTCGGGCTCGCCCCCACCGCCGTCGGGCTGAGCGTGGCAGTCGCCGTCGCCTCGACCGCGGTCGCTGTGGCGGTCGTGGGCGTCTCGGTCGGATTCGGCACGGGCATGGTCGGCGACGGCGTCGGCGTCAAGGTCGGCAACGGCGTGAACGTCGGCGTTTCGTCGCTCGGCACGCAGGCGTTGACCGCCGCGACGGCGTCGATGTCGGCGCCGGCGTTGGGGGCGACGCGGAACTGCGGCAGGTCGCCGACATCGGCGATGGCGCCGTCGACGTCGGTGATGCGCACGTAGGCCGCCCAGGCCAGGCCGACGTCCGTAAGATCGAAGCTGTCGCCGCCGGAGACGGCGGGGTCCAGCGGGCTGATGTCGTTGTCCGGGTGGCTGAACACCGGCGTCTGGCCGGCGAGGCCGGCCTTGGTGATCGGATCGAAGGGGAAGACGGTGAAGTCGACACCGTTCTGGCTGACGGCGACGTAGACGAACTCGGTGAAGATCGGTCCGCTCGGCGAGCCGCTGTGGAAGGCGTTCTCGAAGACGGTGAAGTCGACGCCCGGGCCGTCGCAGATCACCGGCTGGTCGAAGCGCAACACCAGCGAGCCGCCGATGCCGAGCGCCAGCACATCGAGCGAGCCCTGGATCTCGCCGCCGCCGCGCGGTGGCCCCGCGACGATGCCGGGCAGCAGCTCGGCCCCGAAGCTGCCGTTGACGCCGGGGACGAACCATTCCACCGCGTCGGCGAACGGGTCTTGCGCGAGGGCCGGCCGCGCGACCAGCAGGCAGACCCCGAGGAGTACGAGGTTTGGCAGAGCAGCGCCGCTTCGTGGTCGAGCACGAAGCCTCGTCCACGCATGCCGAACGGTGTGTCTGGTGTACGCGTGCATCGGTTTGGGGTCGTTGATCCCAAGGTCCCTTCCCCCCTTGCGGGGGAAGGGACCCTCGAAGTCGCCGTCGTATTGATTGGAAGGGGGTGGCCCGATTCATGGCATGGTCGTTCAGAAGTCGTTGGCGTCGAGCAGGAGCAACTCGATCAGCGCGGTGTTGTCGGCCGGTGTCGGATCGATGTGGCCCGGCACCTGGGCCGCGGCAGTCACGGTCAGCGCGCAGACGGTGGGCGTCGTGACGCTCGCGGCGCCGGCAGTGACGGTATCGACGAACGAGACCTGCGCCAGCGCCGGTTGGACCCACGCGCCGACTGCGGCGAACCAGGCGCACCACGCACCGGTCCACCAGGCGGCACGCCGCGCTGCCATCCCAGTCTGATTCAGGTTCGTCATCGACACCGTCCCCCCGTCACGTCGTTACGGCGCCGGTTGGCAGACCAGCTTCAGGGTGTCGGTGTCCTTGTCGCCGTCGGCGTTGGTGACCTTGACCGACACCTTCGCCTTGCCGTCCTTCTTGCCCGCGCCGGTGATTGTGACCGGCAGGTAGTAGCCGTCGCTGAAGACGCACGACGAGCCCGACAGCGGCAGGGCGCTGGCGATGCGGGCGCCGGCGTCGGCGATCGCCGCGCTGGCCGGCTTGGCGGTGAGGCTGACGGCCGTCACGTCGCTGGCCGGGATGCAGTCGGGGAAGGTCGCGTCGGCGACGTTCAGGCAGAAGCCGACCGGGAACAGGCAGGCGTCGTTCTCGACTCCGTCGCTGTCGCAGGGCGCGCCGTCGGTGCAGGTCGCGGCGCCGTCGACCACCGTCAGGCCGTAGGCTTCGTGCAGGCACTCGGTCTTGGCCGAGCCCTTGCCGGGGCTGAGCTCGCTGATCGGCGTGAAGCGATGCAGCGACTTGTCCTCCGGCTGGTTGGCGAAGGTCGCCGACAGGATCTGCACGCGGCCGGTGACCGGGTCGACCGTCATGCCGTTGGCATAGTTCAGACCGCTGACGAACGGCACCGACGTGCTGTCGCCGGTGTTGAACGAGAGGACGTCGCCAGCGAAGGCACCGGAGGCGAGGAGCCGGCCGTCGCGGTTGAAGGCCAGGTCGAGCGATCCGAGGCTGAAGCTCGGCGGCGCGAACGGCACCGGCGGCACCGGCACGCCCGCCGAGGTGAACTGGCGGATCTGGTTTTCGAAGGTGGCCGGCAGGTACTCCGACGCGAACAGGTTGCCGCCGATCGGGTTGATGGCGAGGCCGCCCGCCAGGTCCAAGCCGGAGACCAGGTTCGCCGGCGTCGAACCGACGATCTTCACGATCCGGCCGGTGCCGGTGCCGACCGCGTCGGAGACGTAGACATCGCCGGCGGCGTCGACCGCGACCGAGGCGGCGGTCGGGATGGAGTTGGCCGGCAGCAACTCATGACCCGGTGCGGTCAGGCCCGATGCCGTCGACGCGGACGGAATGGCGAACACGGTGTCGCCGCTCTGCGCGGCGAAGAAGCTGACGATCCCGAAATCGCCGTTGTCGGCGTTGTCGGTGACGTAGAGCACGTCGGCGTCGGCGTCGTAGGCGCAGTCGCTGATCGAGTTGAACCCCGCGACGACCAGGCGCAGCTCGCCGGATTCCTTGGCCAACACGATCGATCCGGCGTTGGCGACGAACGACGGTCCGATGCCGACGAAGGTGCCGCCGGGCCCGGCGGCGACGCAGCCCTGCGTCAGGCTGCTCAAGAGTTGGGTCGTATAGATGTAGCCGGCCGGCGGCGTTACCGCCGCCGTCGCGACGGTGGCCAGCGCGGCGATCGCCGAGGCGATGGCCAGCGTGCGAATGCGAGAGATGATCATGGTTTATCCTCCAGGTTGTCAGGCGATGCGTGATCGACGAGTGGGTCGCGTGAAGCCTCCCGATGCGGGCCGGCACGGCGGGCGGCGGGCGGGGCACGGCCAAATGGGCGATCGCCTGCACGCAGCCTGGAGGACCGCGTCTTGGCCGTTGCGGCCAATAAAAAACCCGGCGACGCCTGCGCGCCCCGGGTATGAGTGAGAGAATCGTCCAGCATGATTCTCGTCCCCACACCCCGGAGGACTACGAAACAATCGCTGGCGAGCCAGGTTTCCTGACTTCCGGCTTTCTACTTGCGGCGCCTTCCCATCCTTCTCGGACAGTGGCAAGCCTGCCGCGTTCGTTACCGGTTACAGTGGCGGGGGCCGTGCCGGTATCTCACCGGCTTCCCATAACTAATCAGCGTGGGCGAAGCGCTATCACGTCTCGCCTGCGAGGGTCAATTGTTGTCCGCACTCGATGCTTTCAACGCAGAGGACGCAGAGGATCGCAGAGGGCTGATGCGCAACGTATTTCTCTCTGCGATCCTCTGCGTCCTCTGCGCTGAAGAAACCGGCTTCTTGACAACGACGCCGCCGCGCGAGCGTTGACCTCTATGCTCACCCAGTTGATCGTCGCTCTCGCGCTGCTGGTTGCACCGCCGCAGCGCATCGTGTCGCTGGCCCCGTCGGTGACCGAGATCCTCTTTGGGCTCGGCGTCGGCGACCGCGTCGTCGGCGTCTCGACGTACTGCGACTATCCCGCCGCCGCGACCACGATCGATCGCGTCGGGACCTTTCTGCAGCCGAACGTCGAGCGCATCGTCGCCAAGCGGCCCGATCTGGTGATCGGCGTGCCGAGCCCGGGCAACCGCGGCTCGGTCGAGCGCCTCGAGGCGCTCGGGGTGCGCGTCCTGATCGTCAATCCCGAGCGCATCGTCGACATCCTGGCGTCGATCGGCACGATCGCCGACGCGGTCGGCGTACCGGCGGCCGGGGCGGCGCTGGTGGCGCGCATCGAGGGCGAGCTCGAGGCCGTCGCCAAACGTCTCGAGGGGGCGCCGCGGCCGCGCGTGCTGATGCTCGTCGGCCGCTCGCCGTTTGTCGCCGCGGGTCGCGGCACGTATCAGGACGAGCTGGTCACCCGCGCCCACGGCACCAACCTGGCGGCGGCGTCGGGTGGGGCGTGGCCCAACCTCGGCCTGGAAACCATTGTCGCCCAGGCGCCGGAAGTGATCATCGACGCCAGCATGGGCAGCGAGGAAGCCACCGATCGGGCCAGCGCGCGGGCCTTCTGGGCCGACCTCCCTACCGTCCCGGCGGTGCGCGACCAACGCATCTACGGCTACCGCGCCTATGAGCTGCTGCGCCCCGGTCCGCGCGTCGCCCAGACCCTGGAGACCGTGGCGCGGTTCATCCATCCGGAGCGGTTCGGCCCTTGAGCTGTGTTTTCAACGCAGAGGACGCAGAGGTTCGCAGAGAAAGACCGATCCTTGGTTCCTTACCTCTGCGACCCTCTGCGTCCTCTGCGTTAAGAAGAAAGCTACAGCCAATCCCGGGTTGCCCCGCGAGCAACTTTGCCGGTAAAGCGCGCGAAGGAGAACAGGATGCGAGCTGCGATTCTCGAGGCCTCGGGTCAGCCGTTGGTGATGTGGAGTGACGTGGAGATTGCCGAGCCGCGCGCCGGGCAGGTGCGGGTGAAGGTGACGCACTGCGGGATCTGCCATTCCGACCTGAGCATCGTCGAGGGGGTGTTCCCGTGTCCGACGCCGATCGTGCTGGGCCACGAAGCGGCCGGCGTGGTCGACGGGCTCGGCGCCGACGTCGTCGAGCTGGCGGTCGGCGACGCCGTGGTGCTGACGCCGATCCCCGCCTGCGGCGCCTGCTACTGGTGCGTGCGCGGCGAGCACGGCGTCTGCATCAACGCCAACGCCCTGTCGACCAGCACGTTCCCCGACGGCAGCACCGGGCTCAGCCGGCGCGGGACGACCGTCTACCGCGGTGTCGGTCTGGGCGGCTTCGCCGAATACGTCGTGGTGCCGGTCAGCGGCGCGGTGAGGATCCCCGACGGGGTGTCGCCCGCGGTGGCCTGCGTCGTCGGCTGTGCGGTGCAGACCGGCGTCGGCGCGGTGCTCAACACGGCCCAGGTCGAGGAGGGCGCCACGGTGCTGGTCATGGGCCTCGGCGGCATCGGGCTCAGCATCGTGCAGGGGGCGCGGCTGGCGGGCGCGGCGCAGATCATCGTCGCCGATCCGGTGGCTGAGCGGCGCGCCGCGGCGCAGCAGCTCGGTGCCACCGCGGTGATCGATCCGAACGCCACCGACGTCGGCTCGTGCGCCTACGAGCTGACCGGCGGCGTCGGCGTCGACTACGCCTTCGACGCCGTCGGCCGCGCCGCGCTGATCCAGACCGGCATCGCGGCGACGCGCAACGGCGGCACGACGGTGTGCGTCGGTGCGGCGCCGCTCGAGGACGTCATCCAGATCGCCCCCGCCGCGCTGTTCACGCTGAGCGAGAAGAAGGTCATCGGCTGCGCCCTGGGCAGCTGCAACGCACGCCGTGACATCCCGCGCCTGCTGGCGCTGCACCAAACCGGCCGGCTCGACCTGGGGGCCCTGATCACCGCGCGCCGCCCGCTGGCCGACATCAACCAGGGCTTCGACGACCTGCGCGCCGCGCGGGGCGTGCGCACGGTCCTGCACTGCCACGACACGCCGGGGTGACGCGGATCCCTGGAGGGCGCCGGGCCCTCGGCGCCGTGCCCGCGACGAGCACTGTGCGCC
>JBOHWA010000403.1:0-11088 GCA_050735855.1 Binatia bacterium | reverse complement strand
ACTGCGTGAAATCCGTTTGATCCGCGTAATCCGTTGTTGGTGTTTCTGAGTTCTCAGGCCAAGCCTCATCCATCAGCTACCTGGTCGGGACGGGCGCGGCGTGGCGCTCGCCGACGAACTCCGCCAGCTGCACGCCATGGTCGGCCGCGATCATCTCTGCCGCCTTTTCGCCGATCATGATCGACGCCGCGTTGGTGTTGCCGCTGACCACGTTGGGCATGACGCTGGCGTCTGCCACGCGGAGCTTGCCGACGCCGATGACCCGCAGGCGCGGATCGACGACGCTGCCGATCCGGCAGGTGCACGTCAGGTGGTACACGGTGATCGAAAAGTGCAGCGCCAGGTCCTCGAGCAGCGCGTCGCTCGGTGTCGCGCCCTCGCGGTGTCCGTGCTTCGCGGCGAGAAACGGCGGCACCAGCATCGGACCGATCTGGCGGTGCGCCGGCCAGTGGGCCATGACGTCGAGCACTTTGCGCAGCACGGCGAGCATGACGCGCATGTCGTGCGGGTCGCTGTAGTAGTTCATGCGGATCGCCGGCGCGGCCGCCGGGTCGGCGCTGGTGAGGACGATCTCCCCCTCGCTGTGCGGCAGCACCGGATTGGCCAGCACCAGGACCGACTCCGCGTCCAGCGCCAGCCGCTTCGACACGTCGTCGAAGTACTGCGCCGTGTCGATGTTCAGGTTCGTATGCCAGAAGTCGGCCGTGAAGCCGCTGGGAATGAACGCGATCTGCGCGTCGTGGCTGTGCGGATCGCCGAGGCCGGTCGAGAACCAGGCACACGCGTCGTACAGCGATGACGACACCAGGCTGTGTCCGGTCGACGTCCACTCGGCCAGGCGCCGCTCGGCTTCCCGCTTCAGCGCCTGCAGGTCGGCCGGCAGGCTGGCGTCGTCCTCGGGATCCGCCGGCAGCGGGCCGCCGGGCTGGCGCAGCGCCGCTGGGCCCATCGAGACGGCGACGTCGCCCATCGCCACGCCTGCGCCCGGCGCCGGGAAGACCAGCGGCACCTGGAGGTGGTCCTTCAGATGCTTGCCGACGTGTGGCGAGCCGACGCGGCACGCGACGCCGAGCGCCTCGAGCTCGCGCTGCGGCCCGATGCCGGACAGCAGCAGCAGGTGCGGCGAGCCGACGGCCCCGGCGCTCAGGATGACGTCCTTGCGGGCGCTGACGACGCGCGTCTCGCCGCCGGCGGTGACGTACTCGACGCCCCTGGCCTCCATCTGGCCGCGCGAGCCCTCCAGCAGCACGCGCGTCGCGCGCGCGCCGGTGATGATCGTGAGGTTGGGGCGCGCTTCGGCCTCCCCTTCGAGGAAGGCACGATAGGTACTCGCCCGCTTGCCGTTGCGCGTGCTGGTCTGCGCCAGCGACACGACGCCCGCCGCGCCGCCGCGGTCGCGCCCGTTGTAGTCGCCGCGCGGGATGCCGGCCGCCTGCGCGGCCTCGACGAACTCGCGCGCGCCGGGGAGCACCGGGGTGCGCACGCAGACGCCCATCGGGCCGCTGCTGTTGTGCGCCTCCGCGTCGATCGCGACCTCGTCGCACGGCGCCAGGCCTTCGCTCTTGCGGAAATACGGCAGCACGTCGGCATAGCTCCAGCCGCTGGCGCCGCCTGCCGCCCAGGAGTCGAAGTCGCCCGGATGGCCGCGCACATACGCCATGTAGTTGATGCCGGACGATCCGCCGAGCATCTTGCCGCGCGGCACCGGCATGCGGCCGCGCCCGAGCCCGAGCCCGGCCCTGCCGGGATCCGCCGTGTACATCCAGTCGGTGTCCGGGTTCAGCTGCATCGTGGCACACGCCACCGGCATCAGCTCGACGTCCGGCGGCCGCGCGCCCGCCTCGAGCAGCGCGACCGTGCAGGCCGGATCCTCCGACAAGCGGGCGGCGATCACCGCCCCAGCGGATCCGCCCCCGACGACGACGAAATCGAACCGTGATGACATATCGCCCCCCCTTTCGCCCCTGCCGCAGCGCGCGACGTCTACCGTGTCCGCGGCCGCCGGGCTAACGTTCCTCTTCCGGGTCTGGTCGCCGCTCGCCGTACCAGATATCGAGCCCCTCGCGTTGCCGGATCAATCGGCCGCCGGAGAGCAACAGTTTTGCCAGGAGGCCGAGCACCTCGCGCGCGGAATGTGCGCGCAGCTTCCGCCCCGAGGTGACCACCGACTCACGCAGCACCACGAACCGCCCGTGGCGGCCCAGCGCGCGGCTCATCCCCGCTTCCTCGGCGCCGAACAGGCGCTCGTCGAAGCCACCGCTGGCGTCGAACGCCGCGCGCGTGCAGAACAGAAAACAGCCGCTGGCGAGCCCCGCGACGCGAAACAGCGGGATACAGACCGCTTCCATGATGCGTCCGTACAGCGGCACCCGACCGCCGAAGTGGAACGCGCAGCCGCCGCCCGCCGCGCCCTGGCGTATCGCCTCGAGCGCAGCGCGGACGACCGGCTCGCCGATCACCGTATCGGCATCGACAAAGACCAACATCTCGCCCTGCGCCTCCCTCGCACCGGCGTTGCGCGTCGCGGCGATCTGCCGATGCGCCACCGTGATGACGCGGGCGCCGTGCTCCCGCGCGATCGCGGCGGTGCGGTCGGTCGACGCATCGTCGACGACGATGACCTCGAAGGGAACATCGAGCGGTCGCGCGGCCGCCTCCATCGCGCGCAGGGTGCCGGCCAGCAGGCGCTCCTCGTTGTGGGCCGGGATGATGAACGAGATCACTGTCGGTGCTCCCTCCGCTCACCAGACGGTCCGCATCGCAGCTGCGCCATGGCGATGGGCCTTGGCGCGCTACCTGTAGCCAGACACGTCGGCCGGCTTGCCGGCGTCCTGCACCTCGACGACGTAGCGCCACGCATCGGGCTGGCTGCCGTCGAGATCGGTGAAACCGTATACCTTCGCCAGCTGCCCGCTGGACAGCGACTGTCCGTTCCAACGCGACACGTCGGGATCCTGGGCGAGCGCCGCCACCGCTCGGCCGACGAACGCCGGGCTCTCGGAGATGGCGAAGTGCGGCACGCGCGTCGTCGCCTCGCGCCAGTTGTCTTCAGCGACGCCGAACTCCGCGAGCATGAACTCCGACCGCAGCCAGCCGGGCGTGAGCGACACGGCCGTCGCGCCATGCGGCGCCACCTCGTGCGCCAGCGCGAAGGCCATGCGACTCACCGACGCCTTGGCGAGGTCGTAGAAGAAG
The DNA here is from genome assembly GCA_050735855.1 of Binatia bacterium. Classification (GTDB taxonomy): domain Bacteria; phylum Desulfobacterota; class Binatia; order HRBIN30; family CADEER01; genus JBOHWA01. The sequence goes on along the minus strand of JBOHWA010000403.1, from coordinate 7,893 downwards.
GAGACCCGGTAGTTGGTGGCGTTGTACGCGTCGGTGCCGTCGGTCACCTCGACCACCAGGCCGCCGGGCTGCTTGATCAGCAGCGGCAGCGCGAAATGGCTGGTGATCGCGTGCGTCTCCACGCCCAGGCGCAGGGTGCGCAGCCCGATCTCCAGCGAGGACTCCCACACCGACTTGTTCCACTCCATCGTCGTGGCGCCCCAGATGTCGTTGACCAGAACGTGCAGGGCGCCCTGCTCAAGGTCGATCCGCGCCACCAGCCCGCGCACCTCGTCCGGCACGAGATGATCGACCCGCACGGCGATGCCGCGGCCGCCGGCCGCGTCGACGAGCGCCGCGGTTTCCTCGATCGTCTCCGGCCGGTTCATCTCCGATCGCTCGGAACCGCTCGTTCGCCCGGTCACGTAGACGGTGGCGCCCGCCGCCCCGAGTTGCACCGCGATCCCACGGCCCGCACCGCGGGTCCCCCCGGCAACCAACGCCACCTTCCCGCTGAGCGGCCGACTCATCGTTCACCTCTCCCCATCTCGCGTCGGGCGAGGCGACCGGAGGCTATGAGGTCTTCCTGCCGTGCCAACGACCCGACCGGTCAACCCGGCAATCGGCGCGAGAGACGACAGATAAACGAAGTGATACCAGGCGGGATAGTCCGCCCAGACGTAGTAGAGGTGCGACGGAAGCGAGATCACGACGAAGAGCCCGCCGAGCCACCATGCGGCTCTCCCGTTGTCGCCCGCAATGACGGTTGTGGCACACGCTGCACCCGCCGTGCACAGCGCCCCGACCGCCAGCCGCGAGAAGAGCATCACGAGCGTGTAGGCCTTCTCGGGCTCCGCGGCGGCATACTCGGGCCACAGGGTTCGCAACACGGAGAACCCTGCCGTGGCGATCGCCACGGCGGTCACGCAGCCGACCACGAGGCTCGCAATGAAGCGCAATGTGCTGTTCATCGTGTCCCCATGGCACCGGGGACCGGACTCGCACACGCATCGGGCCTCACGCAAGCCTCAGCGCCCAGGCCGCAGATCAGCGCTCGGGCACGCTGAAGACCTCGATCAGGTGGTCGCACGGGACGCGTGCGTCCGGCGGTAGCGCGACGCACTTCGCGAGACAGCGAACCAAGCCGGTCGGCCACCTCCACGGCGAGTGCACCTAGCTAGCTAGACTAGCCGCGGCCATCGTAGAGATTGGGGTTCCCGCGCAGATGCAGCAACCAATGGATCAGCAGCTCCAGGACCACAAAGCCCACTCCAGCGATCCACCAGGGCCACGGGCCAGCGTGCTGGCCGGTCAGGATCGCCCGCGTCGCCCGCGCCCCGGCATAGAGCACCGTCCCCCCTGCGAACCAGTAGGCCAGGCGAGCGACGATCCGTACCGGCTGACCGCCCAGGCGATGCCGGAGCTGGTTCCGGAACAGGACCTCGACGAAGTGGCCACCGAGCGCAAACCACAGGGCAAGCAGCGCGGCCGGGATCAGCGCGTCGAGCCGCCGCCGGTAGAGGCCCACACCGGCGCCGACCGCCAGCGCGATCGCGCCGGTGCGCAACGCGGTGGCGCGCCAAGTCATCGGGCGCCAGCGCCACCGTCGAACAGATCTGCGCTCATGATCTCGACCAGCGCGCCTCGAGTCCTCGCGCCAGCTCTTGGGTCAGAAGACCCGCCGAAACCTCCCGGCATCCGGTCGTGTTCTGCCCGGCCCACAAGGGGGAGAAGTCGCTGCGGCCCAGGCTCTCGGCCATGGCGCGCAGCGGCGCGATGGCCGACGTCGCGAGGGGAAACGCGGGCACCGCGGCATTGATCGGACCGAGCTCCCGCATGATGCGGCTGACGATGCTGCGCGCCGGTCGCCCGGTGAACAGATTGGTGAGCGCGGTGACGCGCGCCGCGTCGCTCTTCAGCGCCGCGCGGTGCACAGGGCTGGTGGTGGCCTCGGGGCACAGCAGGTAGGCGGTTCCGACCTGCACGCCGGCGGCGCCAAGCGCCATGGCGGCCGCGACGCCGTGCGCGTCCGCGATACCACCCGCTGCGATCACGGGGATTCCGACCGCCTGCACGATCTGCGGCACCAGCGCCAACGTGCCGACCTGTGTGTCGATCTCCTCCGACAGGAAGTTGCCTCGATGGCCGCCCGCCTCGAGCCCTTGCGCGATGATGGCATCGACGCCCTGCGCTTCCAGCCAACGCGCCTCGTCGACCGTCGTCGCCGACGACAGGATGCGTGCGCCCGAGCGGCGCACCCGCGCCAGCAGGTCCGCCGCCGGCAGGCCGAAATGAAAGCTCACCACCGCCGGCCTGAACTCGTCCAACACCTCGGCCGCTTCGGCACCAAAGGGCGATCGTCCGGGCGCCGCGGCGATGGTGCTCGGATCGATTCCGAGCTCAGCGAAATACGGCAACAGCGCAGTCCGCCAGGCCGTCTCCCGCTCGCCGTCGGCGGCGGGCTGCGGATGGCAGAAGAAGTTCACATTGAACGGCTGCGTCGTCTGCGCCCGAATGGCCGCCAGCTCCCGGCGCACGGCATCGCGCCCGAGCATGGCGCAGGGCAGTGAGCCGAGCCCGCCCGCGTTGGACACCGCCACCGTGAGGGCGCTGCCCTGCACGCCCGCCATCGGTGCCTGGATGATCGGCAGTTGGATCCCAAGCAGGCCGTGCAGCGTCATAGTGGCAATCGAACGAGCGCCGCCGTGCAGGACGCGGCGCCAGCGGATCCGCGACGGCGCGCGTGGCACGTTCGCGATGACCGCGACGCCGCGCGTGGCGGCCCGCTGTCGAGCCGCCGGGTCGATCGCCCTAGGACGACCCGCCCCGTCGCGCTCTCCGCGCCAGGTCGAACGCTCCGAGTCCGCCCAGCAGCACCAGCGCAAGCAGCAGCACGGCGGGCGAGACGACTGGCGCCTCCGCCGCCGCCGGAGCATCGGTGCAGGTGCCGTCGCAGAAACCTGGCCCAACCTCGACCTGCTGGCACAGGGTGCCGATCACGCACGCGTCAGCAACCCCCTCGTCGCAGTCCGGCGCGTTGCAGCAGGCGCGCATGGTCGCCCCGACATTGTTGCAGACCGTCTCACACTCGGAGCAGGTCGGGGGACCGCTCGCGCAGTTGCTGAAGCTCGATCCCTCACAGACGCAGCAGATCGCAGGAGCCATCTGGGGAACCGCCAGGAGCAGCACGGCCGCGGCGGCGAGCACTCGTGATCTGCGAGCCCACAGGCCTCGATCCATCTGCTGTCGCCGCATCTCGAACCCTCCCGGGAGCACGCGCCTTGATACCGAACCGCGGTCCATCTGACAACACTGATCGCGCGCGCATGACGATGGGACGCGCGCTCCGGCGGCGTCAGCAGCTTCAGGTTCATGAACGCCCCCCTCCTTCGTCTTCGGTCGATGCCGTCCCGGCCTTGGACGGCGCCGGGACCGTTGAGCAGCCCTCTTCGTAGTGAGCCGTTCGATGTCCGCACTGAGTTGGCTGCCAGCGCGCGTAGCCGTCGAACCGCGGCGTTCAGCCGCGAAAGCGGCCCGGCTCCCGTCGTCCGTTCGGCCACGCGCATCGCGTCGGATGCGGCGGCGTGTCAGGTGCCGGTTCCGACGGCCGGCGGTTTCACCGCACGGTAGCACGCGATGCGGCCGAAGATCGTACGTTGCTGCGCCACTTCGGTCGCGTCGGCGAAGCCGGCCGCCCGCATGAGGCTGAGAACCGCCTCGCCCGTGCTGTCGCGCAGATGCTCGCTGCGGTGCAGGAGGTGAGCGAGGAACCCGTCGGATCGGTCGCCGGTCCCGCCAAAATCGAGCAGGTGCAGGGACCCGTTCGGCTTGAGCACGCGGCGGACCTCGCTCAGACTCTGCATCTTCTCGTCGCGGTCGAGGTGGTGGAACATCAGGGCCGAAAGGACGCGATCATACGACGCGTCCGGATAGTGCAGCGCGTCCGAGAAGCCGCGATCGAGAGCGATGGATACTCGGTAGCGCTCGGCCTTTCGCCGGGCGCGATCGAGAGCCTTCGGATCGGGATCGAGTCCGACCACGTCCACCGCGGGACAGAGCCTCTTCACCAGCGTCGTCAGGCTCCCAGTCCCGCAGCCGATCTCGAGCACGCGCTGGCCCGGCTGCAGCTGGGCCTGGTCGATCAGCTGCCGATGCAGCGACTCGCCGCCCATGACCTTGGTGATTGGGTCGTAGAAGGGAAGCAGCCAGTCATGCCCAGCAGCGGGGACATAGCTTCGTTGAGTCTGTGGCATGGCACTCCTCGTGGCTCTCTTCGATGGGCCTGTTGCTCCGGCTCTGTTACGCGTCGCCTCGGCGACTGCACGTTTCCCGGGCAGCAGCACTTCGACGTGCGTGCCGAGCCGCGATGGCATAGGCGATCGCCAAGAGAATGGCGAGGGCAGAGAACGCCACGTCGCGACCTCGAGTGACCGCAAAGACCCCGAGCCAGGCGAGTTGCGGAACGATCGCCAGGCCGCGGATGGCGTAGATGACAGCGATGGCAACCAGGACGGGCCGGAGAAGCGGAACCCGTGGGACCAGGCGGGCCGCCGAGAATGCGTAGACCGCAAATGTGAGGAAGAGCAGGAACCAGAAGGTGGACCACAGCGCCATTCTGAGGGGTTCCACGCCGCGCATCTCAGCGATGTACGGAGGGGCGCCGAAGAAGCGATAGACGGAGGGCCCGCCGAGGTAGATGATCGGTTGGAGGAGCGCGATAGTCGCGCTGCCGCTACCCCCCGCTGCGACTATGGCGCGATTCGCAGGGCTCATGGTTTCTCGTCTCCGCCGAACGTTTGAGTTCACCCGTGCCGAGCCTTGCGCTGAACATCGGCCCGGAGGTCATCGAATGTGGCTCGGTACCTGGCCGTCGTCCGTGCGATCACGGCCGGTCGGAGGAGGCTGCATCAAGCCTCTCTACGTCGGCGACGTCCGGCACCGCGCGGCGAGGAGTCCCGTGGCGGCGCTGAGGTCCAGATCGGCGACGAGCAAGCCCTCGTGCCCATACGGGTGAAAGCACTGCAGCGTACCATCCGGGCGCGCGATGGCCGACGTGGTGCCGGAGCCCTGGCTCGCGCAGTTCACCGATGCGAAGTAGCATGTGTTCTCCGCCGCACGACACAGTATCGCCTTCTCGTGGAAGGAATTGGCGGGATCGGCGAATGTCACGGGGCGATAGCTCCCGGGTTCGGCGACATGCACGTGTGGATGAAACACGACCTGAGCACCTCGCCGCACGGCCCATCGCACCGTCTCCGGATACCGCCATCCCTCGTGGCAGATCACCACACCGAAGGTCAGCGGCCCGGCGGTGAAGACCCGACGTTCCGTCGCGAGTGCGGGATAGATGGCTTCCTCCGTAGGGTCGATCTGTCCCTTGTCCTGCCACCCCGCCACGGTGCCGTCCGCATTGATCACACGGGCGGTGATCTGCAAGCCGCGGCTGGTCACCCGCTCCGTGCCCAGTATGACCGTGATGTGGGCGGCCTTGGCGGCGGCCGCAACATCGGCCCACGCCCGTTCGAGGAACACGGGATCGGGCGCTGGCGGTGTCGTACCCGGCCACCGATATCCGGGAACGAAGCACTCGGGAAAGCAGATGATGAGCGCGCCTTGTCGGCTCGCATCGGCAATTGCCGATATCGCCAGGCGCACGGACTCGCCGGGCGTCGAAGGCACGCGGACGTTCGCGAGAGCGACGCGGACCGTACTCATGTCGGTACAGCGCTCCGGCGTCGCGCTCCGATCAGAGAGATGCGCTTCATCGATGACGTTCCTGCGGCCCGCGGCGGCGGCAGCGCCTTGCCCGAGAGAACCACCGGCTTGGTGACGCTCGGATGGACGAAGTTCCGGTGGCTGCCCTTGCCACCGCGGCAACAAGACCCCTAGCACGACCTGGCGTTGGGCCGCGTGATCTTCGACGCCTGAGACCAAGTGCAATGTGTATGCGTGCCGGCTCCAACGCCGGGTTGGGCATCACCGTCGTCTCAACCACTCAGGCTTTCCAAGGTATGCGCTCAGCGAGGCCGTGCTGCATCTTGGAGCTGTCGTCGCCGGCGTTGAGGTGGACCGGGGGGGAGTACACGGTCCACTGCGGCTTGAGGCGGATCACGACACGGTGCTCCTCGCGGGCTTTTGCCTCGACGAACGGTCGCGCTGCCTCGGGAAGTGGTTGCCCGGACATGATCCGGGCCACCTTCATCATGACGTCGACTGTCAAACCGGGGGCGTCCTCGACGTCGGCCGGTCCATACACCTGTAGGTACGTGAGCGGCCACTGCTCGTCGAGAACACAGATCGCCGCTTCACGCGTCCGCCGTACAGCGCGCGCCTTGGCGCGTTCAGCCATCGTCGAGATCAAGATGTCGTCGCCTTCCATGACGTAGTAGACCACCGACATCGACGGCGGCCCGTGCTTGCGTTGGAAGCCGAAGATGCAGGTGCGGTGATCCGCGACGAATGCGTGCCTCTGGGCCTGGTTCATCATGGCTCGGGTCCCCTCCATACGAGGCGCCGACTATACACATCCCGACCACCCATCGTTCGCCACATGCCGCGAGGCTTCAAGGTGGTCGCCCACCGGATCGCCGATAAGCTGCGGGCGCCGAAGGCGACCGTCAGCTTCATCGGCTTGTTGGGCGGCTCGCCTGACCAGTCGCCGGCCGTCTGGATAGCCATGCCAAGAACCGTTCCTCCCGTGCGCGTTCATGAGCCGCCGCGGCTCGATCGATCTCTGCGTTGGGAGCCGACTCTGCCATGATCGCGCCGTGGTGTGGAATGCTACGCTCGTCGGCACCGTCGATGATTCGCCACATATGGTCGGCTGCAGCAGCTTGCTAGTAGGTCAACACCGACCATGGGTCTCTTCGCATCCACACTCCTGCGCTGGCGTAGGTCCACACAAGTTCAGGATCGAGTTCGTCGAAGCGCAGCATGAGCTGGCAATCGCTTTCGCACTTGGCATCTCCGCTTTGCAACCGTGCTACCTCGACCGAGACCAAGTTCGACGCCAGCGCTGTCCTGAAGCGATGGCGGACCGACTCGTTTCCGCTGGCATCCCGAATCTCAATAACTCCAGACAGCGGCAGATCCCGATAAGGACCTGTCCCAGGGCCGGCACGCAGCTTTAGGTCGATGTGAACGCTGTACCGACCAGGGTATTTGAAGCGAAAAGGCGGTGATTCGAACGCTCCGGGGCCGAGTTCCACCTTTGAGTCGACGACCGGAACCAACGTTGCCCGCCGATCGGAGATCTCGTCGATCAAACCGGGTGTCAGCAGGTACGCAGCGAGGGCGATCGCTGGTACGACAGCGAACGCAAGGTATCTTTTCCGGCTCGCCCTAGCCATCTGACCATCTAGCGCCTGGCGATGAGCCGGCGCACTGCAGTTCGCCGCGATCCGCGACGCACAAGCCGGTCGGCTCCATCGCCCTGTTAGGCGGCCGCAACGTCAACGACTTCGCTGGTCGAAGACGGGGGCGGTACGGGCTGGCCCTGATGCCTCAGTCCTTCAATGTGGAACTCGATCGCGTCTCGGATCAAGTCCAGAACTTCTTCGCGAGTCTCGCCGGCGGCGACACACCCCGGTAGATCGGGAACGTACGCCCCGAACGAGGTAGCCCCCTGTTCGACCACTACGAGGTAGCGCATCAGCATCTCCTACTTCTTGAGGCCCGCCTGCTTCATCACACTGTTGAGCGTCCCGGGAGGGACATCGACCCGGGGTTGCCCGCCACCGTGACGGTACCAGCCTGCCGCGGGTGCCGAAACTGCCGATGACTGCCGCGTGTTCGGACCTCCCGCCATCCGTCGGATTCGATCAGCGCGATCAGCTCCCGAACCTTCACGAGCGGAATCTACCAGGCAGTCTGAGAGCCGCCTAACGCCGGCGGTCCAGCCGCGCGGGCCGCAGG
>JBOHWA010000402.1:0-4904 GCA_050735855.1 Binatia bacterium | reverse complement strand
GCCTACTACATGGCCGAGGAGATGGTGCGCCTGCATCCCGGCGACCACGTGCTGGTGCACGCGGCGGCCGGCGGCGTCGGCACGCTGCTGGTGCAGCTCTGCAAGCGGCGCGGCGCGGTGGTCTACGGCACCGTCGGCTCCGACGACAAGATCGAGCTGGTGCGCCGCCTCGGCGTCGACCACCCGATCAACTATCGGCGCGAGACGTTTGCCGACGCGGTGCGCCGGTTGCGCGGCGCCGACGGCCTCGACGTCATTTTCGACTCGCTCGGCGGCAGCGCCGTGCGCCAGGGGATGCAGCTGCTCGGCCCGGGCGGCCGCATGGTCTGCTTCGGGGCCGCCGACCACTCGGCCGGGCCGCTGCAGCTCCTGCGCAGCGCCAAGTTCGCCGCCTCGTTCGGCCTGCAGCACCCCGTGCCGCTGCTGATGCGCTCGAAGTCGCTGATCGGCGTCAACATGCTGCGCATCGCCGACGGCCGTCCGCTGGTGCTGCAGCGCTGCCTGCAGGCGATGGTCGACCTGGCGCTGTCCGGCGGCATCGAAGCGATCGTCGGCGCCCGCTTCCAGGCCGCGCAGCTCGCCGAGGCGCACGCGCTGCTGGAGAGCCGGAAGTCGACGGGGAAGATCGTCGTCACGTGGTGAACTGGGTCGACGCGCATATTCCATACGCCGTGAGCAGGGGAGGTACCGATGGCAGGTGAGTTCGGGCTGTTCTACGAAATCCCCGTCGCGCGACCGTGGCATGCGCGCAGCGAATACAACGCCTACCATGACGTGATCCGCCAGGCGGTGCGCGGCGACGAGTTGGGCTTCTCGCACTTCTGGACCGTCGAGCACCATTTCCTCAGCGAGTTCTCGCACTGTTCGGCGCCCGAGGTGTTGTACGGCGCGATCGCGGCGCAGACCAAGCGCATCAAGATCGGCCACGGCGTGCGCCTGCTGCCGTTCCCGTACAACCACCCGATCCGCGTCGCCGAGATGGCGGCGGCGCTCGACATCATCAGCGACGGGCGGCTCGAGTTCGGCACCGGGCGCTCGTCGACGCGCGACGAGCTCGAGGGTTTCGGCCTCGACCCTCTGCAGACGCGCGATCTCTGGCAGGAGGGGCTCGACATCGTCGTCGGCGCCTGGACCGAGGACGTCTTCGAGTGGAAGGGCAAGTTCTTCCAGATCCCGCCGCGCCGCGTGCATCCGAAGCCGATCCAGCAGCCGCACCCGCCGATCTGGATGGCGACCAGCAGCCCGGCCGGTCACGAGGTCGCCGGCCGCGCCGGCCTCGGGCTGCTCTCCTTCACCATCGGCGTACCACCCGCCGAGCTCGCCTTCCGCATCGGGCTGTACAAGGACGCCCTGAAGGAGGCCAAGCCGGCCGGCAAGTTCGTCAACCCGCGCGCCGCCACCTTCACCATGGTGCACTGCGCCGAGACCGACGCCGAGGCACGCCAGAACGCCGAGGAGTCGATCCTCTGGTACTTCAAGCGCAGCATCCAGCTGATCGCCGGCCTGGCCGCCTGGCAGGAAGGCAAGGATCTCGGCAGCTACGAGTACACGCGGGCGCTGAAGGACATGAACCTGGAGACCTTCAGCTACGATCTGCTGGCCGACATGGACGCCATCATCGTCGGCTCACCGGAGACCTGCATCCGCAAGTCGCGCGCCTACTTCGAGACCGGCTGCGATCAGATCCTCTGCCTGATGCAGCCGTACAACATCGCCCCGGAGAAGGTGATGCGCTCGATCGAGCTGTTCGGCGAGCACGTCATCCCGGCGTTCAGGTGAGGCGGGCGGGCCACCGGCCCGCCCCTACCCGTCGCAGAGGAGGATGTCCTCGACGATGCTGCCCTTCACCTGCACCGAGGTGCTCTCGGGACGCGATGGTGAGCACTTGGTGACTGGCATCGCCACGGGAGCACCGAGACCTGCGTTAGGGTTTTCCCCAATTCCCTTTCGTCAACCGGCTGTCGTATGGCTGGCTGACAACGGGGCCACACCGTTCACCGCCGCAGCGCTCGGGGGGGCACACAATGATCGCCATGCTCGGCGCAATCGCGGCGCGCGTCGCCTGCACTATCGCCCTCACCGGCGCAACGGGCCTGGCCACCGTGCTGCTCGCGGGGCGCGCCGAGGCCGGGTGCAATCTGATCCCTGGCACGGCGAAGACCTTCAACGCCGAGCTCGGGGCGGCCAACCGGCCGTACGCGGCGCCGGGCGAGCGACTCGAGCTGCGCACGCGCCCCTGCGACACCGCCTCGGCCGGGCTTGGCATGAACGCCAGCGACCACCTGGTCACCGTCGTCTTCCAGCCGCCGAGCGGTCCGCGTCACGCCGTCGTGCTCACCGCCGCAGCCGACTGCAGCGCGCTGGCGGCGCAGATGACCGCCTGCGACGGGCTGCTCACCGGCGGCGGCACCACCACCTGCGTCGCCGGCGCGGCCGCCGGCCTGGCGATCGCCAACCGCAACGGCGTGCCCGTGCTCGGCTTCACCTTCCCCGACACCGATGCGCAGCTCCCGCCGGCGAGCGATGGCCTGACGCTCAGCGGGCCCGCCGCCGTGGCGGTCACCGGCACCAGCGATGCGTTGCCGTGCGGGCTGGCCACCGCCACCTGCGCCGACCAGGGCGGGCTGATCTCCTGCGTCGACGCGCTCTATGCCAACGACGGTGCCTGCGGCACCGCGGTCGGTGACGCGATCTTCCCGCACTTCACGGCGCTGCCGGTGCCGAACGACTGGGCCGCCGACTGCTTTCAGGAGGGCCCCCCGTGCGACATCGACGCGCTCGGCTCGCTGCGTTTCACGCTCGACGCCGACGGCAACCTGTTGCTGCCGGTGAGCTGGTCGCGCGTGCTGGTGCCGGCCAGCGTCCCGGTACCGCGCCTGCTGAGGGCGCGCCTGCATTCGCCACTGCCGTTCGCGCTGCCCGATCAGGTGTTCTCCGGCTCGTTCACGCCGGAGGGCGGCGCCCTGCCGCCGATCTTCGAGCCGGTGGTCGACGCCGGCGCCGGCGATCCGGACGTGGTGAGCTTCTTCGGCTCGGTCGATGCGCCGTACACCATCCTGCGCCTGGCGCGCCGGCACGGTACGTGCGACGGCGGCGACCACGACGGCGCGCGTTGCGCCACCAATCTCGATTGCATCGGCAAGCCGTGCATCACCAGCTGCCTCGGCAACCCCGCCAAGCAATGCGCCAGTGACGCGCAGTGCGCCGCCGACGCGCCGTGCGGGGAGAACTTCGACTTATCGGCCCTCCTCGGTGCCGGGCCGCTGCTGCTGCCGCGGCCCTTCGTCGGGACGGGCGTCTGTCAGGCGGGCGGCCAGCTCTGCTCCGCCACTCTGATGTGTCTGATGAGCGATCCGTGCGTCAGCTACGCGCTCGAGGCGCTGGCGCCGGTCAACCTCGAGACGCTGCGCACCGAAACCGACCTGGTGCGCGCCTTCACCGCCAGCGAGGCGGTCGATCTGGTCGACCGCAACGGCGACGACGATGAGGTCGACACGGTGGTGACGCTGCGCGACCGCGCCTCGGGCGCGGGGCAGACCCTCGGCGCGGCGAGCGGTTGCGGCATCGGCGGCACGCCGGAGGGACGCGCCGTGGTCAGAATCAGCCAGCCGCCGTTCCTCTTCCCGGCCGTGGCGGTCGAGAACGACCTGGTCGCGTTCCTGGAATCCGAGGCCAACACCAATAGCCAGCTCGCGCCGTTTCTCGCCTGTGACGAGAACGCGGACGGGGATGCGGTCGACTCGATCCTGCGCGCCTTCAAGCTCGGTGGCGGCGAGGTGAGCGGTGCAACGCCGCTGGCCGCCGACGCGGCGCTGGTGATCAACGACCGCAGCCTGGCGGTGTCGAACGGCCGGGTCTTCTTCCGCGCCCGCGAGGCCGACCGCGCCCGCGCCGTCACCGAGCGCGTCAGCGTCAGCTCGGCCGGCGCGCAGAGCGACGAGAACAGCAGCTTCTTGGGCAGCGGCAACAGGCTGTCGCACGATGGCCGCTACGTCGTCTTCGAGAGCGTCGCCAGCAACCTGGCGCCCGGCGACGTGCCGGGTGGCCGCGATACGTTCCTGCGCGATCGGATCACCGCTACCACCGAGCTGATCAGCGTGCGCCTGTCGGATGGCCTGGCGGCCAACAGTGGCGGCACCGAACAGGCGGTCTCCGCCGACGGCCGCTACGTCGTCTTCTCCAGCAACGCGGCGACGCTGGTCGCCAGCGATACCAACGGCCAGTCGGACATCTTTCTGCGCGACCGTTGTGTATCGAACGGGGTCGCCGTGCCGGCCTGTATCCCGTCGACCGAGCGCGTCAGCCTCACCGAGACAGATGGCGAGGTCGACGGTGACTCCGAATCCCCGGATGTCTCGGCGGACGGTCGCTACGTCTCGTTCGAGAGCAGCGGAACCAATCTGGTCGCCGGCGCGAGCAGCGGCATCGTGCACATCTACGTGCGCGATCGGGTCGACGGGACGACGGTCCTCGTCGACCGCAACGGCGCCACGATCGCCAATCTGCAGAGCGACTATGCAGATCTTGCCGCCGGCGGCCGCTACGTCAGCTTTCAATCCATCGCGACCAACCTCGTCCCAGGGCTGAGCGGGAACACCAACGTCTTCGTGCACGACCTGCAGACCGGGACCACCGAATTGCAGAGCTTCCGCCCCGATACCGGCGACGCCGCCGACGGCACGTCGCACTTCGCCAGCGTATCGGCGGATGGGCGCTACGTCGCCTGGGAGAGCACGTCCAGCAACATTCTCCCCGGCCCCTGCGGCATCAGCCTCAGCTATTGTGCGTATGTGCGCGACCGTGTTGCGGGCATGACGCACGTGGTCAGCGTCAGCTCGGCCGGGGTCCCCAGTAGCGGCGCGCTTCCGAAGGTGTCCGACGACGGCCGCTTCGTCGTCTTCTAC
>JBOHWA010000401.1:0-3037 GCA_050735855.1 Binatia bacterium | reverse complement strand
CTGTTGCTCGCCGCCGTACAACTCGTGCCCACCGCCGAGTTGGCGCAGCAGAGCGTGCGCAACGAGCTCACCTTTGCCGACTTCCTCACCTTCTCGCTGTCACCCGAGCAGCTGCCGGCGGTGGCGTTCCCGTTCCTGTTCAGCGACGCCTACGCGGGCCTGCCGGAGGCGAGCTACTGGGGCGCGCTCGAGCATTGCGCGTTCGCGGGCGTCCCGGCGCTGCTGCTGGCGCTGGCGGCCCTCGGCGGCCGGCGCCGCGACCCACTCGTCCGGTTGTGGGCGCTGCTCGGCGGCGGCGCCCTGCTGCTGGCACTCGGCGACGCGCTGCCGTTCGCCCGCTTGCTCTACCACGTGCCGCTGCTCGGCCTGTTTCGCATCCCGGCGCGCCTGCTGTTCGTCTTCACCTTCGCCGTCGCGGTCCTCGCCGGCCTCGGGTTGAGCCGGGCGCCGCGGCGCGCGCTGCTGGCGGCGGCCGGGCTCGGCCTGGCCGTCATGCTGGCGACGGCGGTCGCCTGGGCAGTCGCCGGCGACACGTTCTGGGGTGGGCGGCTCGACCAGCTGGCACCGCACGGCGCGCAACGCTTCCACGAGCGCGGCGCCTTCACGCTGTTCAACCGGGCCGTGTGGTGGCCGCTCACGATCGCCGCGCTGTCCGCCGCGCTGCTCGTCGGGGTGGCGCGGTCGCGATCTGGCGTGCGGGAGCATGCTCCTGCTCTACGTCGGCCCGCGCGCCGGCGCGCGGCGCCCGCCTGCGCGGTGGCACTGCTCGCACTGCAGAGCGCCGATCTGTTCCTCTTTACTCGCGCCCTGCCGGTCACCTATCCGCTGGCGGCGGAGGCGCTGCGGACGCCGCGCTGGGCGGCGGCCGTCGCGGCCCAGTCGGCGGGCCCGGCCGCCGATCGCTTCGCCGCGGTGACGCCGGGCAGCACGATGCCGTTCGACTACCGACCGGTGCTCGCCGGCCTGCCGTCGATCCAGGGCTACGATTCGCTGCTCCTGCGCGACTATGCCGCGGCGACCGGCATCGACTACGCCGGCCGTCTGCCAGAGGCGGGGCTGAGCCGCGGCGCCCCGGCGCTCGACCTGCTGGCGACGCGCTGGCTGGCGCTGCGCTTCCCGCTGATCACCGAGTCGAATGCCGTGTGGGGCGGCGTAGCGCTGCCGCAGCTCGAGCTCGGCAACACGCTGCAGGGCGGCGAGGGGCTCGAGGTCCCGCTGCCGGGGGCGGTGCGTGCGACGGGCCTGGTGGTGGTCAGTCTGCTGGGTGGCGCGGTCGGTGTGGCGGACGGGACGGTGGTGGCGGACGTCACCATCGATGCGGCCGATGGGTCGGTGTGGACGGAGGTGTTGCGCGCCGGGGTCGATACCGGCGAGTGGGCCTGGGAGCGGCCCGACGTCGCGCCGGTCGTGCGCCATGCGCGCGCCCCGGTCTACGAACGCTTCGCGGCCGACGGCTTCAGCGGGCTCAAGTACGTCACCACCATCGACTGGCGCCGGCCGGTCGATGTGGCGCGTGTGCGTATCGCGGCGCGAATACCGGGCACGACGTTGCAGCTCGCGCGGCTGGCGCTGTTCGATGCCGACAGCGGTCGCTCGCATCCGCTCACCGGCATGCACACGCTGCTCGACGCCCCAGGGCGCTGGACGACGGCGGTGGTCAGCGACGAACCGCCGGCGGCGAGCGCCGCCCTGCCGCTGCCGGCGGCGCTACTGCCGCGCGCGCCCTTGGGCCTGACGCCGCCCGACGCCGGCGGTGCGCGCGTCGCGGTGCTGGAAAACCTCGCCGCGTTGCCGCGCGCCTGGTTGGTGCCGCGCACGATGGCGTTACCGGCGGACGCGGCGCTCGAGGCCGTGCGCACCGGCCGGCTGCCCGACGGGCGCCGCTTCGATCCGCGTGCCGAGGCGTTGGTCGAGGGGGCAGGGCGCGACCTCGCCCCGCTCGACGTCGGCGCCGCGCTCGAGATCGATCCGCACAGCGGCGTGATGCGCACGCGCGGCGGCCCGGCCTTCCTGGTGGTGAGCGAGGTCTTCTACCCCGGTTGGCAGGCGACCATCGACGGCGTCGCCGTGCCGCTTGTGCGCACCAATGCGATCCTGCGCGGCCTCGAGCTGCCGCCGGGCGATCACGTCGTGCGCTTCACCTACGCGCCGTTCAGCGTCATCGCCGGCGCGCTGGTATCGGCGTTGACCGCGGTCGCGCTCGCCGTCGCGGCGTGGCGTGGCTGAGGCGCCGCAACGCACCCGTGGAGGGCGCGGGGCCCTCGGCGCCGGGGGCAGGGTGGGGCGTGGTCCTCGTCGCGAGCCCGGCGCCGAGGGCCCGGCGCCCTCCACGGGCGGCCGGAAGTGGCGAAGGTTGCACGCACCCCACACGCCAGACAGGCGCTAGCCGCGCCGCGCCTCCTCGTACACCGCCATCGTCTGCGCCGCGCAGCGTTGCCATGTGAAGGTGCGGGCGCGGGCCAGGCCGCGGGCGCGCAGGTCGGCGTGCAGCGCCGGTTCGCGCAGGACGCGGCCGATGGCGTCGGCGAGCGCGGTCTCGTCGTGCGGGTCGACCAGCAGCGCGGCGTCGCCGGCGACCTCCGGCAGTGAGGCGACGTTGGCAGAGACCACCGGTGTGCCGCAGGCCATCGCCTCGAGCACCGGCAGACCGAAGCCCTCGTAGAGCGACGGGTAGGCGAAGAGCGCGGCGCCGCTGTACAGGGCGGGCAGATCGGCGGTCGACACGGAACCGAGCAGGTGGACGCGGGCGCGCAGGCCGAGGCCGTCGAGCAGCGCGGGCAACTCGTCGACCCCCCAGCCGGTGGCGCCGGCGAGGACGAGCGGCGGTGCGGCGGCGCCGAGCCGAGCGTAGGCGCGCACCAGGCGCGGCAGGTTCTTGCGCGGCTCGCGCGTGCCGAGGTGCATGATGTAGCCCGGCGCCAGGCCGAGGCGCGCCAGCACGGCACTGGCGGCGGTCGCGTCGAGCGGCTGGAAGAACTCCGCGCAGCCCGGGTAGACGACGCGCAGCGCGGCCGTCGGGACGGCGAGCAACTCGCGC
>JBOHWA010000400.1:0-4809 GCA_050735855.1 Binatia bacterium | reverse complement strand
ACAGAGGGCACAGAGAACACAGAGGGAAACCGAGAAGAGAAGAAGGTTCACTGCGGAGACGCGGAGGACGCGGAGAGGGATGGGTTGACTCCGCGGCCGCCGCGTCTCCGCGGTGAACATTTCTTATTTCTTTTTCTTCCTCTGTGTTCTCTGTGCCCTCTGTGGTGAAGAATCTTCTCTGGAGGATCCCATGAACCGACGCGACGCCCTGCTGCTCATCACGCTCGTTCTCGTCCCCCTGCCCGCCCTGGCACAGAACGCCTCCGATCGCCGCACCATCTCGGTCAGCGGCGAGGGGGAGGTGAAGGCGGCGCCCGATCTGGCGATCGTGTCGTTCGCCGTCGAGACCACCGCGCCGGAAGCGGGCGCCGCGGTGGCCGAGAACGCGCGCAAGAGCGGCGCGCTGGCGGCGGCCATCAAACAGCAGCTCGGCGCCAAGGACCAGGTGTCGACCACCGGCTACCAGCTCGATCCGATCTACGAGCAGCGCGATCGCATGGTCAACCCGCCGACGGCGCCGAACATCACCGGCTACATCGCGCGCAACGAGGTGATGGTGCAGACGCGCAGCCTCGACACGGTCGGCAAGTTGATCGACGCCGCCACCAAGGCCGGCGCCAACCGGGTCAACGGCCTCACCTTCACCCTCGAGCAGCGCGACGCGGCGCAGTCGGCGGCGCTGCAGAAGGCCGGCGCCGACGCCCGCCGCCAGGCCGACGAAGCCGCCAAGGCGCTCGGCGTCAAGATCGTCCGCGTCATCTCCGCCACCACCGGGTCACCGGGGATCATCATGCAGCGGCAATACAAGGGCGGCATGGCGGCGATGGCAGAAGCCGATGCCATGACCCCGGTCGAAGCCGGCGACGTCAGCGTCCACGCCAGCCTGCAGGTCACCTACGAGATCGAGTGATGTGGAGTGCGGGAGCGTGCTCCCGCACTCCACATCACGGGTGCAGGCCGACGCCGCGCAGGCCGCTGTCCTCCGGCAGGCCGAGCATGACGTTCATGTTCTGGATGGCGGAGGACGCCGCGCCCTTGCCGAGGTTGTCGAGGGCGCCGAAGACGGCGGCGCGGCCGCGGCGCTCGTCAACGTCGACGCCGATGTGGATGAAGTTCGAGCCGGCGACGGTGGCGACGGTCGGATAGGGCAGATACTGCCAGCTCGCCTTGGGGTCCTTGTCGAACGCAAGGACGCGGACGAAGGGCTCGCCGCGGTAGAACTCCTGGTACAGCGCCAGCAGGTCGGCGCGCGTCACCGTGCGGGTGAGGAAGCCGTGGCAGCCGGCCAGGATGCCGCGCGTGAACGGGCAGTAGTACGGCGTGAAGTGGACGATCACTTCCTCGCCGGCGATGCCGCTGAGCTCCTGCTCGATCTCGTAGGTGTGGCGGTGGTCGACGACGTTGTAGGGGAACACCGAGTTGCCGATCTCGCTGTGGTGCGTCGGCACCGACGGCTCGGCGCCGGCCCCCGAGCTGCCGGAGAGGCCGTCGACGACGATCTTGTCGAGCTCGATCAGGCCCTCCTTGACCAGCGGTGCCAGGGTGAGGATGGCGGTGTAGGCAAAGCAGCCGGGGTTGGCGACCAGCCGCGCCCTGGCGATGGCGGCGCGGTGCAGCTCGGTGGCGCCGTAGGGCGCCTCGCCGACCAGATCCCAGCAGACGTGCTCGGCCTTGTAGACGCGCTCGAACAGGGCGCGGTCCTTCAGCCGGAAGTCGGAGCCGATGTCGATCACCTTGGCGCCCTGCTCGAGGTAGCGCGGTGCCTTGGTCATCGACTCGCGCGACGGCGTGCAGAGGAAGACGACGTCGCACGCCGGCGCCTCCTCTTCGCGGATGAAGCGCAGCCCGCTGCCGACCAGGTTGCGGTGCACGGCCTCCAGGCTCTTGTCGGCGCGCGAGGTGACCCAGGCGATCTGCGCCTGCGGATGGCCGAGCAGATAGCGGATCAGCTCACCGCCCGAATAGCCGGAGCCGCCGACGATACCGACCTGGACGGGGGATTGAGCCACGATGCCTCCTCGTTGTGCGTTGTGCGTTCCGCGTTGGGCGTTCGGAAGGGTTCCTAGCGCGGGGGCACTGGCAGCGGAAGAGGCCGGCGGGCCGGCGATCTCACGCTTGTAGGTCGTTCTGCGCGGCGAAGAACCAGACGCGCACCCAGGCGCGGCCGAGCAGGAAAACCTCGCCCCAGACCAGCGAGCCGGTGAGGCCGAGGACGGCGCCCATGGGGACGTTGAGGTTGACGGCCTGGTAGGCGGCCCAGATGCTCACCGCGCTGACTTGCAGGAGCAGCGCCAGGGCGAAGGCGCGCTCGCCGCCGCGGGTGACGAAGGCCGCCGCCCAGGCGTAGGCGGCGAGCCCGCCGGCGCCGGTGGCGCAGGCGCGGATGCGGGCGTGGTCGTGCACCGCGACGAGCCAGACGTAGCCGGGCGCCCACAACAGCGCGGCGGCGCCGGCGATGCGGTACCAGATCAGCGGCGAGGGGTCGGCGCGCGTCGCGCGCATCAGGCCGTAGGCCGCACCGCCGACCGCGACCGACCACAGCGCCAGTGCGGCGAGCGCGATGAGAAACAGCGCCGCCATGGTCGGCACCAATGCGATCGCCCGCGACCAGGCGGCGCCGCCCTCGCGGTCGCGCAGGCGCACGATCACCACGGCGCTCAGCCACCACCACAGCATGGTGTGCAGGCCGGCGAGCAGGACGGCGACGACGCCCAGCATCTGCAGGCCTTCGCGGTGGTGGTACCAGAGGTCGACCAGGACGTTGGCATCGAGGTCCTTGAGCAGCGTGCGCGTCGCCAGCGAGCCGTCCATGGCGATCGCCAGCCAATAGCCGGCGGCGACGGCGAACAGCAGCCCGAACAGGGCGCTGATCAACCACAGGGCGCCGACCAGCGCCGGCTCGCCGGCGGCGAGGCGCGCGCCGCGCCGATACGCGCGCCACATCAGGTGGGGCGCTCCCGCCGCGTCACAGCCCGCTCAGCAGGTAGAGAGCCCCCTGCAGCCACAGGCCCCAGCGGCCGGCCAGTCGGATCACGCCGCGCGTGCCGGCGGTGGTGAGGCGCGAGTTGTTGAGGCGGTTGATGTCGAGCGGCAGGTTGAAGTCCGGATCGACCACCGCGTAGGCCGCCGGCTCGGTGCTGGTGATGTCGAGGCGATACCAGCGATCCTCGCCGTCCCAGCTGGCGCGCGTCTCGCTGCCGTCCTCGAACGCGACGACGATGTCGACTGGCACCCGCACCTCGCCGCGGCGCTCGATCACCACCTCGGTATGGTAGCGCGGCGCCTCGGGATGATGCGGCGCCTCCCCCTCCCCGACCGCCGGCCGCGGCGGCGGCTCGGCGCGCACGTCGATGCGCGCCACGGCGTAGTCGAGCACGCCGGTGCCGTCGAGCAGTTGATCGAGCAGGGGGTCGAGATCCTCGCCGGTGCTGACCGACAGGCTGGTGCGAAAGTCCTCGCCGCGCGGATGGCGAAAGCGCCAGGCGAGGAAGTACTCGCGCAGCGCCTGGCGCAGCCGGTCGCCGCCGAGCCGCCGGTCGAGCGTGCGCAGCGCCAGCGCGGTCTTGGCGTAGGCGGTGCTGGCGTAGCTCTCGCGGTCGAGCATCTTGAACGACGGGCGGTTGATCGAGTCCCACTGCCCGGCGGCCAGGTAGCGGGCGCGCTCCATCGCCACGGCGCCGACCTGCAGACCGAGCAGATCGAGGTAGGTGCCCGGGCCGTAGGTGTCGTCCATGATGAGGCCTTCGAAGTAGGAATTGATCCCCTCGTCGAGCCACGCCTCCTCGGCCTCGTCGTTCGCCACCATGCCGTACCAGTACTGGTGGCCGAACTCGTGCACCGCCAGCATCTCGGGCAGGCGCACGCCCTCGGGCATCCACCACGCCGTGCCGACGGTGATCAGCATCGGATACTCCATGCCGGCGGTGGCGAAGCCGCCCGGGCCGGGGTCGACGACGGTGAGCTGCGGATACGGATAGGGCCCGAGCCACTCCGCGTAGCGCTGCATGGCGGCGCGCAGCGCGCGCAGGTAGCGCCCGGACTGGCCGCGGTGGTGCGGCTGCAACAGGAGCCGGACGTGCGTGCCGGCGATCTCGCGCTCGACCACCGCGAAGCGCGGGTCGGCTGTCCAGGCGAAATCGTGCACGTCGGCGGCGTGGATCTCGAGCGTCTTGGTGCCGTCGCCGTTGTCGCGCTCGGCGTGCGTCACCCCGGTGCTGCCGACCACGTACGTGCTGGGCACGGTGAGCGTCACATCGTAGGTGCCGAAGTCGGCGAAGAACTCGCTGTTGGCGTCGTACTGATGCGCGCTCCAGTGGCCGTCGCGGAAGACGGCGAGCTTGGGGAACCATTGCGCGGCGAAGAAGTACGGCGCGGCGTGGCCGGTGCGCATGAAGGCGCGTGGCAGACGCGCGACGAAGTCGATTTCCAGCTCGACCGCGTCGCGCGGCGCCGCCGGGTGCGCCAGCGGCAGGCGCGCCAGGGTGCGGTCGTGCGGGTTGCCGTCGTCGGGCTGGACGAACTCGAGCTGGTCGGTGACGTCGACACCGTCGCGGCGCAGCGCGGCGAGGTCGATGCCGCCCCACTCGTCCGGATAGCGCGCGCTCCAGCGGTCGGCGGCCTCGCGCAGGCCGGTCATCAGGGTGGTGCGCCCGCTCTCGAAGGCGTTCAGGTACAGGTGCAGATAGAGCTCGCTGGTCGGCGTCCGGGTGGTGTTGCGCCAGCGGGCGTGCAGCGTGCCGGTGACGGTGCGCGCCGCCGGATCGAGGCGCGCGTCGATGCGGTAGCCGACCACCGCGATCGCCTGCGGCG
>JBOHWA010000399.1:0-1610 GCA_050735855.1 Binatia bacterium | reverse complement strand
GCCCACGCCACGCCCGGCGCCGGCCCCGCAGGCGGCGCCACGCCCCGAGCTGCCGCTCGATCCGGCGACGCTCGAGCGCGGCCGCGTCGCGCTGGCCGAGATCGTCCGCCTGAGCGCTGTCGAGGCGCAGGTCGCCATCGCCGACGACGCCGACGGCCCGCGCCTGGTCATCGACGGCGACCCGAACGGCATCCTGATCGGGCGCCGGGGCCAGACGCTCGACGCGCTGGAGTACCTGATCAACCGCATCGTCGCGCAGGACGAGGACGCCCCCAGCCGCCTGATCGTCGACGCCCAGGGTTACCGCGCCCGCCGCCGACAGTCGCTCGAGGAGATGGCGCGGCGCCTGGCCGAGCGCGCCCGCACGCGCGGCAAACCGGTCACCCTCAGCCCGATGAGCCCGCGCGACCGCCGCGTCGTCCACCTCGTCCTGCAGGGCGATCCGACGCTGAAGACCCACAGCGCCGGCACCGGCTACTACCGCAAGCTGGTCATCGTCCCGGCCGGCGCACCGCGCCGCACCCAGCGCCCGCGCGCTCCCGAGGCGCCGGAATAGCAAACCACTGCCCCAACCCCGCATGCGTCGACAAGCTCAGCACGAACGGATCCCCTCCCCAGTTCCGCTCGCGCCGAGCCCGCCCTGCACGCCCCGCCTTCACTCGCGGGTTCGATCATCCGACGCAGGTGCGCGGTCTCGGTCCCTCCACGCCGTTCGCCCTGAGCTTGTCGAAGGGCGGCGCTCGAGTCGTCCAGCCGCCGGTTAGCGTCGGCATGTACCCCGCGGACACCATCGCCGCGATCGCCACGGCGGCCGGGCCGGGAGCGATCGGGGTCGTGCGGGCGAGCGGGCCGGACGCGGCGCGGTTGGCCGGCAAGGTCTTCCAGCGCGCCGGCGGCCCCTGGGCATCGCACCGGCTCTACCACGGCCGCGTGCTCGGTGCGGACGGCGCGCCGCTCGACGATGGCCTGGCGGTGCTCATGCGGGCGCCGCACAGCGCCACCGGCGAGGACGTCCTGGAGCTGCACTGCCACGGCAACCCGCTGCTCCTGCAGCTGGTGCTGGCCGCCCTGCTGCACCACGGCGCCCGCCCGGCGGAAGCCGGCGAGTTCACCAAGCGCGCCTTTCTCAACGGCAGGCTCGATCTCGCCCAGGCCGAAGCGGTCGCCGACCTGATCCGCGCGCGCACCCCCGACAGCGCCGGCATCGCCGCCGAGCAGCTCTTCGGCCGTCTCTCGGCGCATCTCGGCGAGCTGCGCCGGCGCCTGGTGCGCGCCAAGGCCCATCTCGAGGTGCGCCTTGACTTCAGCGAGGAGGACGTCGCACCCGACGACGACGCCCTCGCCGGCGACCTCGCCCGCACCCACGCCGATGTCGTCGCGCTGCGCGCCACCTACGCCCGCGGCCGCCTGCTGCAGGTCGGCCTGCGCGTCGCCATCACCGGCCGGCCCAACGCCGGCAAGTCGAGCCTGCTCAACGCGCTGCTCGCCGCCGACCGCGCCATCGTCAGCGACCGACCGGGCACGACGCGCGACGTGATCGAGGCGCGCACCGACTTCGACGGCATCCCGGTCGAGCTCTACGACACCGCTGGCCTGCGCGAGTCCGACGA
>JBOHWA010000398.1:0-5690 GCA_050735855.1 Binatia bacterium | reverse complement strand
GGATTGCCGCGCTGGGCGCGCAGCCGCGCCAGGGCGACGCGCACGGCGGTGGGCTCGAGGCCGAGCGTCTCGCAGATCACCACGAACGAGAACGGCGAGCGCTGCTTGGCGCTGCCGACCCAGTACTCGGCCTCGAGGCGGATCTCCTTCAACGGGCTGAGGTAGCTGCGGATGCCGTCCTCGAGCACGGCGAGCAACAGACTCTTCGTGCCGCTGAACGACGTCGCCCGCGGCGCCCCCGCGCCGAGCACGCTCGGCAGATCGAGACCGAGATCGGATTTCAGACCGTCATTGCGCATGCGCTGCTCACCGACCTGCGCTCTCTGCATGGCCGGCGCGCCCTTGTCAACTTCTCGCAACCTTTGCAGCAAAGTCGTGCAACATCATGTTCCACAAGCATTTGAAGCGCACGGGCCGGACTGCCATCATGCCGTCCGCCGAGACGCTATGGCCTCCCCAACCCCTGCGGCGCCGCAGCGTGCCGTCGTCCTGCTGCTCGACAGCTTGAACCGCCACCTGCTCGGCGCCTATGGCAGCGGTGAGTTCGCCACCCCCAACCTCGACCGCCTGGCACGCCGCGCGCTGCGCTTCGAGCGCCACTACGCCGGCTCGCTGCCGTGCATGCCGGCGCGTCACGACCTGCTCTGCGGGGCGCTCGACTTCCTCTGGAAGCCGTGGGGCTCGATCGAGATCTGGGAGCAGCCGCTGACCGCCGCCTTGCGCCGCGCCGGGGTGGTCACCCAACTCATCTCCGACCATCCGCACCTCTTCGAGACCGGCGGCGAGAACTACCACACCGATTTCACCGCCTGGGACTACCAGCGCGGCCACGAGAGCGACGCCTGGCGCACGCGCCCCGACCCGAGTTGGGCCGGCGCCCCGTCGTTCCATCGCGGCCATACGCCCTACGACAATTCGCGCGGCTACTTTCGCGGCGAGGCCGACTTTCCCGGACCGCGCACCATGGCGGCGGCGGCGCGCTGGCTCGACGAGGACGCGCCGGCGCATGAGCGCTTCCTGCTCTTCGTCGACGAGTTCGACCCGCACGAGCCGTTCGATACACCCGAGCCGTACGCGTCGCTGTACGACCCCGACTGGCAGGGCCCACACCTGATCTGGCCGCCCTACATGCGCGGCGCCCAGGCGGCCGGCGTGCTCTCGCCGGCGCAGGGCCGCCAGGTGCGCGCCTCGTATGGGGCCAAGCTGACGATGATCGACGCCTGGCTCGGCCGCGTGCTCGATGCCCTCGACCGGCGCGGACTGTGGGACAGCACGGCGGTGTTTCTCTGCACCGATCACGGCCACTACCTCGGTGAGAAGGACATCTGGGGCAAGCCGCCAGTGCCGGTCTACGAGACCCTCGGCCATATCCCGCTGCTGGTCGCCTGGCCCGGCGTGGCGCCGCGGCCGGTCGAGGCGCTGACCACCAGCGTCGACATCGCGGCGACCCTGGCCGACCTGTTCGGCGTCGCGTTCGCGCAGCGCACGCATGGACACTCGCTGCGCCCGTTGATCCTCGGCACCACCGGCGCGGTACGCGAGTGGGTGCTCTCGGGCGTCTGGGGCCGCGAGGTGCACGTCGTCACCCCCGATCGCAAGTACGCCCGCGCCCCGCGCGGCGCCAATCACCCGCTCAGCCTGTGGTCGAACCGTTGGTCGACCATGCCGGTGCACAGTATGCCGGAGCTGCGCCTGCCGCTGCCCGACGAGCGCGCCGTTCTCGACCGCATGCCCGGTACGCGGGTGCCGGTGATCCGCCAGCCCTTCGGCGCCGCCGACCGCTTGCCGCTCTGGGCCTGGGGAGACTTCAGCGGCTCGCATCTCTACGACCTGCGCGATGACCCGCACGAAGAGCGCAACCTGGCCGGCGGCGCCGCCGAGCGCGACGCGGCCGACGCGCTGCGCGCCGCCCTCGACGCGGTCGAGGCGCCGCGCGATCAGCTCGAACGCCTCGGGCTCGCCTGAGCACACGCAAGGAGGGTAGGGGGGTGAAGGTCGGTATCTCGTTGTTCATGCTGCGCCCCGAGCACATGGCGCCCGTCGCGCAGCGCGCCGAGGGGCTCGGCTTCGAATCGGTCTGGGTGGCCGAGCACCTCGTCTTCCCCACCGAGATCCGCAGCCGCTATCCGTACAGCGCCGAGGGCACGCCGCCGATCAACCCGGCCACGCCGCTGCTCGATCCGTTGCTGGTGCTGATGCAGATCGCCGCGCGCACCGAGCGCATCCGCCTGGGCACCAACGTCTACATCCTGCCGCTGCGCCACCCGATCGCGGTGGCGCGCATGGTGACGACGCTCGATGTGTTGAGCGGCGGCCGCGTCAGCTTTGGCATCGGCCTCGGCTGGTTGGCGGAGGAGTTCGCCGCCGTCGGCATCGACTTCGCGACGCGCGCCGGGCGTACGCGCGAGATGGTGCGCGCGCTGCGCGCGCTGTGGACCGAGTCCGAGCCCGAGTGGCACGGCCGCTACGTCGACTTCGGCCCGGTCAAGTTCGAGCCCAAGCCGCTGCAGCAGCCGCACCCGCCGATCATCTTCGGCGGCGAGAGCGACGCGGCGCTGAAGCGCGCCGCCCTGCTCGGCGACGGGTGGTACGGCGTCGGGCACACGCCCGAGAGCGCGGCGCAGCAGGTGGCGCGCCTGCGGGCGCTGCGCGCCGAGGCGGGGCGCGCCGAGGCGCCGTTCGAGATGACGGTCAGCCACGGCCGCTTCGAGCTCGATGCCGATACATTGGTCGCCTTTGAGGCGGCCGGCGTCGACCGCGTCGTCACGCTGCCCTGGCGCCGCGGCCGCGAAGCGGAAGCAGGGCTGCAGCGCCTGGCCGAACGAGTGTTGTAGTGTCTGGGGGCTTTGCGCACCAAGGCAGAAGGCAACATCGGATTACGCGGATTGAACGGCTCTCTGAGCCCTACTGCGTGAAATCCGCTCAATGCGTGTAATCCGTTGTTGGTTTTCTGAGTTCCTGGGCGAAGCCGCGTCCGGGAACAGCCTGCGAGGCGGAACCGTTGACTCCGATCTGTACCTATAGTTAGGTCATCATAACTAACTGGAGGTGTACCTATGCCGAAGTATGCGCCGCTCGAACGATTCCTGGCCGCGCAGTCGGTTTCAGAGCTCACGATGACCTTCGAGGAGATCGAGCGAGTACTGGAGGCACCCCTACCGCCCAGCGCCTACAAGCACCGCCCGTGGTGGAGCAACAACGAGACGAACAGCTCGATGACCCGCGCGTGGCGGAATGCCGGGTTCAAGAGCGCCGATGTCGATCTGGTGAAGCGAAGGCTGACATTTCAGCGCCTTGGATCGGGCCCGCGCCCGTACCCGGTCGCGCCATCGCTGGCTCCCCGTGTCGCAGAGCGCCCGCCTACCGTCGTTTCGGCGCGCGGTCGCCATCCGCTGTTCGGCGTGCTGAAGGGGATGATCAGCATCGCGCGCGGCGTCGATCTGACGGCGCCCGCCGATCCGCAGTGGGGTCGGAAAAGCCAATGACTCCGATCCTGCTCGACACATGTGCAGCGATTTGGCTCGCCGAGGACAAGCCCATCTCGGCCGCGGCCGTCGAAGCGCTCGACGCGGCCGCCAGCGGCGGAGCGACGGTCTTCATCTCGCCCATGAGCGGCTGGGAGATTGGCTTGTTGGTGGCCAGGAAGAGGCTGACGATGTCCATGCACCCCGAGGCGTGGTTCCAACGGCTCCTGGCCGTCCCGGGGGTTTTGCTGGCTGCTCTCGACGTGGGAACGTTGATCGCATCGTCGTTCCTGCCCGGTGAGCCGCCGCGCGACCCGGTCGACCGGATCCTCGCGGCAACCGCCAGAGAGGGCGGGTACCGCCTGGTGACGCGCGATCGGGCGCTGCTCGCGTATGCGGAGCAGGGTCACCTGACCGCACTTGCCTGTTGAGCCGCAACCAGACATTCGGAAGGACTGGCCATGAGTGATCGCTCCACGACACCCCCCACCGCTGCAACTGCCTTCGACCCGGGTGCGTTGCGCGAGAAGTACCGCCGCGAGCGGGACAAGCGGCTGCGCGCCGACGGCAACGATCAGTATCTCGAGGTGGCCGGTCAGTTCGCACACTTCGTCGACGATCCCTACGTCGAGCCGGGATTCGCGCGTGCCCCGTTGAGCGAGGATCTCGACGTGGTGGTGATCGGCGGTGGCTTCGGCGGCCTGTTGGCCGGCGCGCGCCTGCGCGAGGCTGGCATCGACGACCTGCGCGTCATCGAGCGCGGCGGGGATTTCGGCGGCACCTGGTACTGGAACCGCTACCCGGGCGCGATGTGCGACGTCGAGTCGTACATCTATCTGCCGCTCCTCGAAGAGCTCGACTATGTCCCGAGCGAGAAGTACGCGCGGGCGCCCGAGATTTTCGCCCACAGCCGGGCGATCGGTCGCAGGTACGATCTCTACCGCGGCGCCCTTTTCCAGACCGAGGTGACGGAGATGCGCTGGGACGATGCCAGCGCGCGATGGCTGGTCGTCACCAGCCGCGGCGACCGTCTGCGGGCGCGCTTCGTGTGCATGGCGAACGGGCCGCTCAACCGGCCCAAGCTGCCCGGCATCCGCGGTGTCGAGTCGTTCGCCGGGCACGCGTTCCACACCAGTCGCTGGGACTACGCCTACACCGGCGGCGACTCGAACGGCGGGCTGACCGGCCTGCATGGCAGGCGCGTCGGGATCATCGGCACCGGCGCGACGGCGGTGCAGTGCGTGCCGCACGTCGGGGCGGCGGCCGAGCATCTGTACGTCTTCCAGCGCACGCCGTCGTCGATCGACGTGCGCGGCAACCGGCCGACCGACCCCGACTGGGCGCGCCGCCTGGAGCCCGGCTGGCACCAGCGCCGCATGGACAACTTCAACATCCTGGTGACCGGCGGGTTCCAGGACGAGGATCTGGTCAGCGACGGCTGGACCGACATCATCCGCACGCTGCTGCTGATGGTGCGCGAGGACAACGACGGCGCGGTGGCGCGCGACGGCATCGTCAAGACCATGGAGCTCGCCGACTTCCAGAAGATGGAACAGATTCGCGCCCGCGTCGAAGCGATCGTACGCGACCAGGCGACGGCCGAGGCGCTGAAGCCTTACTACCGGCAGTTCTGCAAGCGCCCGTGCTTCCACGACGAGTACCTCGACGCCTTCAACCGGCCGAACGTCACCCTGGTCGACACCAAGGGCAGGGGCGTCGAGCGCATCACGCCGAAGGGCGTCGTGGTGGCCGGCGTCGAGTACGAGTTGGACTGCCTGATCTACGCCACCGGCTTCGAGGTCGGCACCGACTACGCGCGCCGAGCCGGCTACGAGATCTACGGCCGCGACGGGCTGAGCTTCACCGCGAAGTGGGCCAACGGCGTGCGCACCCTGCACGGCATGCACAGCCGCGGCTTCCCGAACTGCTTCATCATGGGCAACCAGCAGGCGGGCTTCACGGTGAACTACCCGCACATGCTGAGCGAGCAGAGCAAGCACATCGCCTACATCCTGCGCCACGCGCTCGACCAGGGCGTGCGAACGGTCGAGGTGTCGGAAGCGGCCGAGAGCGAATGGGTCGAGACCATCATCCGGCTGGCGGTATTCGCGCAGGACTTCCTCGAGAACTGCACGCCCGGCTACTACAACAACGAGGGCAGGCCAGGAGAGCGCAGCGGCCAGAACGGCTTCTACGGCGGCGGCTCGGAGGAGTTCTTCCGCATCC
>JBOHWA010000397.1:0-2411 GCA_050735855.1 Binatia bacterium | reverse complement strand
GGACAGGATGGGGGGTTGCTCGAACTCCACTGCGCGCTTGCTCGCGGGCGACCCCCCATCCTGTCCTTCCCCCGCAAGGGGGGAAGGGACCCTCGATCCGCGAGCGGCGATGCCGGGAATCGGTGGGGGCTCGAAGCGCTGGCCACAGGCGTCGCGTTCGGACATCGCGCGCCGCTCGGGACCGTTCCCAACCCGGCGCGCATAGCGCGCGACGTCCCATGCGCCCCTTCGATCTTGCCGCGGTCACCGATCTCATCCGCGCGGCGCTGGCCGAGGACATCGGGCGCGGCGATCTGACCACGCAACTGACCGTCCCCGCCGGCCTGCGGGCGACCGGGCACATGGTGGCGAAGCAGGACGGCGTGCTGGCCGGGGCGCCGATCGTCGAGCGCGTCTTCGCGCAGCTGGGCGGCAACGTGACGATCACCCAGCCGGTCGCCGACGGTGCAGCCCTGACCGCCGGTACGACGGTGCTGACGGTCGAGGGGCCGGCCGCGGATCTCCTCACCGGCGAGCGCCTGGCGCTCAACTTCGTCCAGCAGCTGTCCGGCGTGGCGACGCTGACGCGGTGCTACGTCGACGCGGTGCAGGGCACCAAGGCGCGCATCGTCGATACGCGCAAGACCACGCCCGGCCTGCGTGTGCTCGAGAAGTACGCCGTGCGCATGGGCGGTGGACACAACCACCGCCTCGGCCTCGACGACGGCGTGCTGATCAAGGACAACCATCTGACCGCCGCCGGCGGCGTCGCTGCCGCGGGCGCCGCGGCCCGGGCCGGCGTGCCGCACACGCTCAGGATCGAGGTCGAGTGCGCCACCCTGGCGCAGGTCGACGAGGCGCTCGCCGCCGGCGCCGGGACCCTGTTGCTCGACAACATGACGATCGACCAGCTGGCCGCCGCGGTGCAACGCATCGGCGGCCGCGCGCTGGTGGAGGCATCGGGCGGCGTGACGCTGGACACGGTGCGCGCCATCGCCGAAACGGGCGTCGACCTGATCTCGGTCGGCGCATTGACGCACTCGGCCCCGGCGCTGGATCTGAGCATGAAGATCAGGCTTTGAGCGTTGGCGGTCCGTTGGCGGGTGCCCTTCGACAAGCTCAGGGAGAACGGAAGTGTTCCCAGGACCGGAAGTGTTCCCAGGATCGGAAGTGTTCGCAGCACCGGAAGTGTTCGCAGCACCGGAAGTGTTCGCAGGAGCGGAAGTTGTTCGCAGGAGCGGAAGTGTTCGCAGCACCGGAAGTGTTTGCAGGAACGGAAGTGTTCGCGGGAACGGAAGTGTTCGCAGGAACGGAAGTGTTCGCAGGATCGGAAGTGTTCCCGGGATCGGAAGTGTTTGCAGGATCGGAAGTGTTCGCGGGATCGGAAGGGTTCGCGGGTCGCGGAGGAGGGTTGCGTTCGTGCTGAGCTTGTCGAAGCACCGTCCCGGGATCGCCGAGAGGGTAACGGGGACGCGAGGCGCGCGACGATGTCCGACCGCCTGACCGCCGAACGGATCGCGCCACATCTGGACACGCGTTGGCTGGGGCGCGCCCTGCACGTGCACGACGAGCTCGACTCGACCAACACGACGGCGCGGGAGCTGGCGGCGGCGGGAGCAGCGGACGGCACGGTGGTGATCGCCGAGGCGCAGCGGCGCGGGCGCGGGCGGCTGGGGCGCACCTGGGTCTCGCCGGCGGGCAAGAACCTCTATCTCTCGGTGGTGCTGCGCAGCGATCTGCCGGTGGACCGCCTGTCGCAGATCAGCCTGCTGGCCGGGGTGGCGACCTGCGAGACGGTCAGCGAGTGGGTGGCGGCGGCGATCAAGTGGCCCAACGATGTGCTGGTCGCCGGTCGCAAAGTGGCGGGGCTCCTGGCCGAGATGGACGGCGCCGGCGCGGCGCGCGCGGTGGTGCTGGGCATCGGCGTCAATCTGAACTCGACCGCCGAGGACTTCCCCGACGAGCTGCGCGACAAGGCGGGCTCGCTGCGTCTGGCGACCGGCGAGGTGGTCGACCGCGCCCGCTTCGCCGGCCGTTTGCTGACGCGACTCGAGGTGCGCTACGAGCAGCTCCGCCGCACCGGGTTCGCAGCGGTCGCCGAGGCGTGGCGGCAGCAGTCGAATCTGATCGGCAGGGCCATCCGCGTGCAGGAACCGGGACAGATCGTAGCTGGGACGGTGCTGGGGATCGACGAGGACGGCGCCCTGCGGCTGCGGCGCGCGGACGGGTCGGAGCACCGCGTCGTCGCGGGGGATGTGACGGTGGTGGATGGGTATGCGTGAGCGCGCGGCGCGTGCGCCGTGCGGCCGCCGGCTGTGCCGCCGAGGTGGGGGAATCGCCCTGGTGATGCGAGTCGGGATGGACGGACCTCTGATATCGGTGGCCGATCCCAAGGTCCCTTCCCCCCTTGCGGGGGAAGGACAGGATGGGGG
>JBOHWA010000396.1:0-22579 GCA_050735855.1 Binatia bacterium | reverse complement strand
CCGCTGGTCTGCGCGTCGTCGATATAGGTGTCCGGGGGGATCACCCGAAAGATCCCCGACAACTCGAGGTCACGCCCGAGCACCTGTTCGAATCGGCCATCGGCTGGGGCCGATCCCGCCACCGACCGGAGCGGCGCCAGGGCGATTGGATATCGCTTGACGCCGGGCCCGACGATGGTCGAGCGAGTCTGCGCGGCACTCGGCGGCGGCGCGAAATGGGCCGTCAACAGGACGGCGGCAATGAGCAGACGAGCGCGCATTCAGGACTCCAGATCGCTGGGGAGGAAGACGATCTCGACCGTGGCGAAATCGGCGAGATAGGTTGCCGGTACCGGCTCGAGCGGATTGACCGCGCGCACCGCGCGCTCGGCCGAGGCGTCGTATTGCCCGTCGCCACTCGACTCGATGGTTCGCACGTGGGTGATCTGGCCGTCCGGTGACACCTTGAACTGCACGACCGAACGCAGGGCCTTGTTGGCACCGGCCCATGCCCAGGCGGCCTTGATCCGTTCCACCATGCGGCCGTGGTAGAGGATGTATTCGAGACCCTTGGTCGTCCCACCCGGCCCCTCGCCCGGCCCATAACTCACCGGGCCGCCGGTCCCTTGCGCGCCACTGCCCACGCCTTCCCCGGCTTCGGCGGCGCGCCGCTGGACCGCCGCGGCGATCTGCTTGTCGAGATCCTTCGACGCCGTTTCCGCCTGCGCGTTTGACGCCCGCCGCTGCACCGCGGCCGCGATCTGCTGGTCGCGCTGCGCCGCCGGATCCTCCGCTGGCGCCGCCTTGGCCGGCTTGTCCGTCGCAGGCTTCTCCGCCTTCGCCGCCGCCGGTTTCGCCGGCGCGGCGGACTTCGCCTCCGGCGGTGCCGCAGGCTTGGCCTCGACCGCTTTCGCCGGCGGTTTGGTCTCAGGCTTTGGCTTGGCCTCAGGTTTCGGGGGGACTACCGCAACGGCCTTCTCGACCTCGGGGGGCTTCGCAACGGCGACCGGCTTCGGCGCCGGTTTGGGCTCCGCCGGCGGCTTGGGTGGTTCGACGGCCTTGGGCGGGTCGATGGGCTTCGCCGCCTGTACCGGCGGGGGCGGCTTCGGCACCGCCGGCGGTGGCGCAACGGCCGGCTTTGGTGGCTCGACCGGCCTGGCTGGTTCAGCCGGTTTGACAGCCGGCGGCACGGGAGCGCTCGCCGGCGGCATCGCTGCTGCGGCTGGAGCCGGCTTGGATTTCTCAGCTGGCTTGCGGCCGCCGCTCCCCGGGATGAGATTCGTGCCCCCGATGGAGCCCGGCGCCACGAGATCCACGGTGTACGACTCCAGCTTGGGCACCGGCCGGAGCATCTGGCGCGGCAGCGCGACCAACACCAGCACCGCCAGCGCGTGTAGGAGGCCTGAGCCGAGGATGGTCCAGATCAGCCCTCGGTCCAGCCCACGGCGCACCAGGATCTCTGGAGCCGCCGAGGTCATCACGATTCGTTGGGCGGATCGGTCACCATGCCGAGCCGCTGGATCCCCGCCTGTCTGATGGCGGCAATGACCCGCATGACATCCCCGTACGGCACCGTCGCGTCGGCCCGCAGATAGAGGTTGCGGTCCGGCTGCTCGCGCGCGATCGCCTGCAACTTGGTCTGCAGTTCGGACGGATTGAGGACCGTGTCGTTGAGGTACACAGCGCCGCGCGCGGTGACCGTAACGACCAGCTGGACCTCATCTCCGGTGAGCGGCCCGGCCGCCACACGCGGCAAGTTGACGCTGACGCCCTGGTGCATGATCGGTGCGGTCACCATGAAGATGACCAGTAGGACCAGCATGACGTCGACGAGCGGGGTCACGTTGATCTGGGATAACGTATCGTTGTTGCGCTCGCTGCTGAACGCCATGTCGCTACTTGAGGAAGTGACGTTCGGCGATGTTGAGGAATTCGAAGCCGAAGTTGTCCATCTCCGCCGACAGCACCCGGATCTGCCGGGAGAAGTGGTTGTAGCCCACCACGGCAGGGATGGCGGCGAACAATCCCGTCGCCGTGGCGATGAGAGCCTCTGCGATACCGGGCGCGACGGCTTGCACCGTCGAGGTCTGCGCCGCGGTCATGCCGAGAAAGGCGTGCATGATCCCCCAGACCGTGCCGAACAGGCCGATGAACGGCGTCGCACTCGCGGTCGTGGCGAGAAACGTGAGCGCGCGCTCCAATTCGGTCAGCTCCTGGCTGGCGGCGCGGCGCATGGCGCGTTCGACGTTGGCAATGCCGCCAAGGTCGGTGCTCAGCTGCGCGTCCTCGGCCTGCCGCTTGGCTCGCGTCAGGCGGACCAGCTCCTGGTACCCGGCTCGGAACACCTGCGCGACCGGGCTCTGCCCCATTTCCTGGCTGGCGGCGTGAATCGTCGTCAGGTTCTTGGTTTCCCAAAAACTCTCGATGAAGCGATCCGAGGCACGGCGCGCGGTGTGGATCTGGCGGGCCTTGTAGAGGATGACGCCCCAGCTCGCGACGGAGAAGAAGACGAGCAGGTAGAGGACACCCTGTACGACGGGGCCAGAGCCCGTCGCCATGGCGAACAGATCATCTCCACCGGCGCCAGCGGCTCCGACAGCCAACAGCCCAACCACTGTGGGCGCGATCGCTTGAAACATGCACCCTGCCTCGCCACCACCCCGCGTTGGAAACGCTATTACAGGGCCGGAAGCGAGTCAACGAAGCGCCCGTGGACGCACGGCGCTTCCTTGACTCCCCCCATCGAACATGGAAGGAAATTTGCCTCAGCCGCACCGCCTGCGCGGGGCGCTCATCCTCCCCGTCATGACGACTTCGGACCGGACGCCTCGCTGCCGAACTGCCGTTCGCTTTCCGTGCCGATGGGACCGCGCGACGTCGCCGCGGCGCCGGTGTCGATGATGCGGTTCGTCGACCAGCTCACGCTGCGCGACAAGCGGGTCTTCATCCGGGTCGATTTCAACGTCCCGTTGAAGGACGGGGTGATCACCGACGCCACCCGCATCGACGCCGCCCTGCCGACGATTCGCTACGCGATCGAGCAGGGAGGTCGCATCGTGCTCGCCTCGCACCTCGGTCGGCCGAAGGGCGAGGTCAACCCCGCGTTCAGCCTGGAGCCGGTGCGCGCCATGCTCTCCGCGCAGCTTGGCTTGCCGGTGCGTTTGGCCCCAGACTGCATCGGTCCTGAAACGGAGTCACTGGCGCACGCCCTGCGCCCCGGCGAGGTCCTGCTGCTGGAGAATCTGCGTTTCCACGCCGAGGAGGAGAGGAACGACGGCGCCTTCTCGCAGGCGTTGGCGCGGTTGGCCGACGTCTACGTCAACGATGCGTTCGGCGCGGCACACCGCGCCCACGCGTCGACCGCCGGGATGACGCGCTTGATCCCCGAGCGCGCCGCCGGTTTCCTGCTCAAGCGCGAGTGCGAGTACCTCGGCAAGGTGCTGGCCAGCCCCGAGCGCCCACTGATCGCCATCCTCGGGGGCGCCAAGGTGTCGGACAAGATCAAGGTCATCCGCAGCCTCCTGGAGCGCGTCGACGCGCTGCTCATCGGCGGCGCCATGGCCTACACGTTTCTGCGTGCGCAAGGTCAGCCGACGGGGAGGTCCCTGGTCGAGGAGGCGCAGATCGGTCTGGCGAAGGATCTCCTTGCGCTCGCCAGCGAGCGGGGGGTCGACCTGATCCTGCCCGCTGATCACGTCGTCGCATCGGAGGCGAAGCCGGGCGTGACGAGCCGCATCGTCGAGGTCATCCCGGACGATCAGATCGCCCTCGACGTCGGTCCGGCGACCGTCAAGCGCTTCCGCGCTGCCATCACCGGGGCGCGGACGATCTTCTGGAACGGCCCGCTGGGCATGTTCGAAGTGCCGCCGTTCGACGCCGGCACGATGGCGATCGCCGATGCCGTGGCGGAGAGCGCGGCCACCAGCATCGTCGGCGGCGGCGACTCGGTGGCGGCGATCGTGCGCTCCGGCCGCGCCGAGGCCATCTCGCACATATCGACTGGTGGCGGCGCCTCGCTCGAGTTCCTCGAAGGCGCCCCGCTACCCGGACTGGCCGCCCTGGAAGGAGAGCAATGAGCGCCCGCACTCCCCTCCTGGCAGGCAACTGGAAGATGCACGGCACGGCAGCCGAGGCGGTCGCCCTGGCCAAAGCACTGGGCCCGTTGGTCGCCGATGTGCGCGACCGCGACGTCCTGATCGCGCCGCCATTCCCGGCGTTATCCCTGGTCGCTGAGGAGCTCAAGGGTGGTCGGATCATCCTGGCAGCGCAGAATCTGCACTGGGAGGACAAGGGCGCCTTTACCGGCGAGGTTTCCGGACCGATGCTGACCAGCGTCGGCTGCACCCACGTCATCGTCGGCCACTCCGAGCGCCGACAGCTCTTCGGCGACACCGACGAATGGGTCGCCCGCAAGGTGCGCGCCGCTCTGCACCACCAGCTGACCCCTATCGTCTGCGTCGGCGAAACCCTGCAGGAACGAGAGGCCGACGAGACCCTGGCCGTTATCGACCGGCAGGTGCGCGCGGCGCTCTTTGACCTCGATGCCGAGGCAATCGACCGCGTCCTCCTCGCCTATGAGCCGGTCTGGGCCATCGGTACGGGCCGTGTCGCAACCCCCGAGCAGGCCCAGGACGTCCACCGCTCGATCCGCGGCCTCGTGGCCGACCTGGCCGGTCCCCGCGTTGCCGCTGCCGTCAGAATCCTCTATGGAGGCAGCGTGAAGCCGGATAACGTCGACGCGCTGATGAAGCAGCCGGACCTCGACGGGGCACTGGTCGGCGGCGCCAGCTTGTCCGCCGGCGACTTCGCCCGCATCGTCCGCTTCACCGCGTAATCCCACTCCCCACGAGGTTTTCCAACTATGTACGCCGCAATGACGATCGTTCACATCCTTGCCTGTATCTTCCTGGTGCTCGTCGTCCTCCTACAGACTGGCAAGGGCGCCGACATGGGCGCCGTCTTTGGCGGCTCGAGCTCGACCGTCTTCGGCAGCTCCGGCGCCGGCAACTTCCTCACCCGCTTGACCACCGCCACGGCGATCATCTTCATGCTCACCTCACTCGGTCTCACCTACTTCTCGGCCAGCCGAAACAGCGCCACGGTGTTCGACTCCGCACCCGCGGCGCCGCCCGCCGCAGCTGCACCCGCCGCCGAACCGAACGCGGCGCCTGCAGCGCCGGCGGCCGTACCACCCGCAGCCGCGCCGCCCGACGCACCGGCTGCGAACTAATCCCTCTCGAGCAACACCTTCTCTCCGCACCCACACGCGAGGATGGCGGAACTGGCAGACGCGCTAGGTTGA
Source organism: Binatia bacterium (assembly GCA_050735855.1). Lineage (GTDB taxonomy): Bacteria > Desulfobacterota > Binatia > HRBIN30 > CADEER01 > JBOHWA01. The sequence goes on along the minus strand of JBOHWA010000396.1, from coordinate 17,298 downwards.
GGGCCTAGTGGGGTAACACCCGTGGGGGTTCAAATCCCCCTCCTCGCATTCGCCCGCTGCGGTGGCAGTCCCTCCTGCCCCGCAGCAAGGCCGGCCTGGTCGGCTGACACGCCGCCTACTCCACCCCTACCCGGCTGTACCAGCTAAGCAGCCGCCCTGGCGCTCCCTGCAGGGCGCTGCCCTCGGCGCAGCCGCCGCCCCGCCAGCTCAACTTGTCTCGGTGAGCGTGGGGGGCCTAGGAGAAGCCATCCCTGGCCTCCTCTGCGCTCGCGACCGATCCTGGGCGGGCCACGCAAAGCCTCGAGACCGACCGGAACCTGGAGCCAGACAAGGCACCGCGACGACCCGTTACTACAGGCACCGCATGAGCCAGAACAAAAAAAGGGCGGGTGGCTTTCGCCACCCGCCCGATTTTCAAAGATTGAAGCTGTCGATCAGGGCAGGACGATGAAATCGGGATCGACCCGGTCACCCTGGAAGTGCACGTTGAAATCGGCGAGCCCGCCGTTCTCGTGCAGCTCGTGAGCAACCGCCAGCAGACCGCCGCCCAGCGGGTTCAGGCGCGTCTGACCAGTAAGCGTACCCGAGACACCCGCGCTGAAGATCGAGCGCTCGTTCTGCGTCGTGTCGATGTTGGAGATCAGCGAGAACTGCTTGCACTGCATCGGCCGGCTGGTCGAGAAGCGCTGCTCGAACTCGTTGTAGACGAGGTACTGGACGACCGCACCACCCGGCACCTGGCGGAGGTAGTCCTCCGTGCACGGCACCAGTTCGAGAATCGTGAAGATCTGGCTCGAGTCCTGCAGCACCGGATCCTCGGCGAAGTCGAAGAAGTGGTTCAGGATGATGATGTTCGGGCAGCCGTTGTACTCTGGCTCCGGACCACCCAGCACCAACACGTTGTCGTCATTCACCTGGCCTTCGAGCGCCTGGATGCCGATGGCGTTGTGCTTGCCGACGTTGATGAAGTCCGTACCGTTCGATTCAAACAGCGTGATCGTCGCCTCACCCTTGAGGACGTTGCGATCAACCGGGATGCCATCCTCGTCCACTGCGATGCAGCGCAGCGCGCCGAGGAACGGCTCTTCCGGAACCGGCGGGATGCGGCTGCCGGCATTGCTGCTGCCGCCGATGCCGGCCACCGTCACCCCATCGAGGGGGAAGGTGCCGAGCGGCCTGAACTTCTTCGTGTCGAAGCCCGCCGCCCCCTCAGAGGCCAGCCAGCCCAGCGGCTGGCGCGGCGTGATCGAGATGCGGAAGTCGGTCTCGTTCCATCCCGGCACGCAGAAGCCGCAGCCCGTCTCCATGTCGCAGCACTCGGAGGCTTCGTAGCAAACCTCACCGGTGTTGCTGCAGTGCGGGTTGGCATTCTCGTAGAAACAGTGCACGTAAGCCGGATCTGTCGAGGTGTTGCTGATCTGGATGACCGTGTTCAGGACATCCAGCGAAAAGCCGAAGACATCATCTTCAGCGTACAGAACGCTCGGCCAGGTCAGGATCGCCGCCGCGCGGTCAGAGGTGACGTCGGCCACCGCCGTCCTCACCCCGCCCACTGCGAGCGCCATGGCCAATGCCATCGTCCAGCTCGCCCATCGCACCTGTCGCATGTTCTTCTCCTTTCCCCTACTTTGACGGACTCTCAACCCGACCACGCCTTACTGAATCTGCTCAGGTGGGATCGTGATCAGATCAGGTCCAGGGAGCTCCCCTTCGATGTGATAGTTGACGTCGGCGAAAGACAGGAAGTCGTCAGCCGTGACGTGCTGCTCAGTGCCGACCATCAAGAATCCCGAAGCGGTCAGGTCCTGCTTGCGCAGACGGGACTGGGCGAAGGTGGTGCCGAGTACGGAGTACGTGAGGACGTTGCGGATGTCGCCGAGACCCTGCTCAGCCCAGCAGGTCACTTCGGTGGCCGAAGAGAAAGGCTGCTCGAACTCGTTCCAGGTCAGGATGTTGATGCCGACCGTCGTCTGATCCTGCGTCTCGAAGTTCTCGGTGCACGGGACGATCGTCCATGCCGTGTAGACGTTCGAACCGGCGCCAGCGGCCGGATCGGGCGCGCCGTCGGCGAAGTGGTTGGCGATGTAGACCGCCGGACAGGCGTCGTACTCGGCGCCGTTCGGGCACTCCTCGCTCGGCTCGCCACCGAGGCAGAGGACGTTGTCGCCGTCGTTGTTCTCGTTACCGAGGACGCCGATAGCGTTGTACTTCGACACATCGGCGATCGGCGGGCAGGGCGTCGAGCCGCAGGGCAGGCCCGTCAGCAGACACACGTCTTGACCCGGTACGCAGACGTTGCGCCAGATCGTCGTCGCCTCGCCCTTCAGGTGGTTACCCGAGAGCGGCACGCCCGAGGCATCGACCTCGATGCACTTCAGCTCGCCCTGGAAGTACTCGACCACCGGCGGCACACGGCCCGGATCGAGACCGGCGCCGTTGCAATCGTAGTTCGGCGGATTGTCGTCGCACGGCGGGTCCGTCGGATCCTCCAGACGGCCTTCCGACACCACCCAGTGGGTGGGCTGCTGCTTGGTCAACCAGATGTCGAAATCGACTTCGGTCCACAGAGGCGGATTGAAGATCGGATCCTCCGGGATATCGAGTCTGGTGGGTGCCCCGTTCACGTAGAAACAGTGCGCGTGCACCATCGAATTCGACGTGTTCGTGATCTGAATGATCGTGTCCCGGGTGCCGTCGGAGATGACCTTCGGAAACACCAAGATCGACGCGCTCTTCTCGGTGGTCACCTGTGCATTCGCCCCGCCGACCACCAGTCCGACAAGCGCCGCCGCCATGAGCCCGACTCGCCCTCGCTGCCTAAGCATTAGCCTCCTCCTTTCGATCACTACCACTCGATCACTTCCGCGCCGTACTAGCCGTGGCGGACTTCTCCCAAATAAGTGCCGGCCTTATATCCGCGAGCCTCGAACATGTCAAGTCAAAACGCGGTGATTTCTCAGGCCCTACTGGGCCGGCAGATAAATGAAGTCGCTTTGCGGCCGGCGGCCGCGGAAGTGCAGGTTCTTTGCAGTTGAACTGACCAGGGTTTCGGTGTCTTTGACGTAGTTGCAGAGCGGGAAGTCGTACTGGGGCCCGGCGCAGCGATACTCCTGCACCACCCCCAGGAGGGTATTGCCTCCCCGCCCTTCGTTTACCTCATTGACCACGCCTCTGATGGTTGTTTGACCGGTGAGCGTCCCAGCGACGCCCGCACTGAAGATGGACCGGTCGTTCTGGCAGGTTTCCAGGTTGGACAACCGGCTTTCCTTGAAGCAGTCGACCGTGGTGCTGGTCGAGAAGCGCTGCTCGAACTCGTTGTAGACCAGGAACTGGGCAACGGTCTTCGCCAACTCCACGTCCCGGCTCTCGAAGTCCTCCGTGCACGGGACGAGCGTCAGATCCGTGACGACCCGGACCGCCAGGTCCGGCTCGGTGCAGTCACTCGTCGCGAGGCAATACTCCGATGACAGGGTGCAGTAGTTGTTCGCACAGCCGCCGTTGCCCACGCAGGCTTCGCCGGTGACCGAGCACATGAAGGCGACGCACTGGTTGCCGGTCACACAGGTGTTGTCGCAGTCGGCAGGCGCCCCGCACGGCGTCTGCGTCACGCTGCAGGTCATCGACGGCAGGCAGATGTTGTCGATGCAATCGCCATCGCTGATGCAGTCTGTCCCGGTGATGCTGCAGAGGTTGTCGCGGCAAAGATTCTTTGTGATCGGATCGACCGCGCCGTCGAAAAAGTGGTCGAGGATCAGGATGTTCGGGCAGCCCTCATATTCGGCCGTCTCCGCCGGTCCGCCGAGCACCAGGGTGTCGTCCTGATTGCCAGTGCCCGGTATGGCCGGGATGCCGATCGCGTTGTACCCCGCGACGTCAATGGTTTCGTCCGGACCCGCCTGGACGCGGCCGAGCAGCACCTCGCCGATGAGATCATTGCGCGCCACGGGACGCTCGGATTCGCTCTGCGCGATGCACTTCAGCTCGCCGATGAAACGCTCTTCCGGCGCCGGCGGGATGCGGCCCGAATTGACCTGACCGCGCGGCCCCACTCGACCGGCCCCGCCGTCGAGCGGCAGACAGGGTGGCTGGACGCAATGGTTTCCCGCACCGCACTCACGCGAGTTCTCACACGGGGTGGTGCCGTCCTGCGAGCAGACGCCGTCGAGGAACGGGCAGTCTGGTCGTTCGCCTTCCGAGACGAGCCAGCCGGTGGGTTGCTCCTGTGTCAGACGAAAACGAAAATCGGTCGGCTGCCACTGCGCCTCGCACGGCAGCTCCAACGAGCCGCCGGGCGCCGTGCAGTTACGCTCGCTGGGGAAGCAGCTGCCGTTGGTAAACGGGCAGAACGGGGTCACGTTGACGTAGAAGCAGAACACGTTGATCGGCGAGCTCGACACGTTGCTGATCCGCACGATGGTATTGAGGCCGTCGGAGGTGTCGACCAAAAGCTTGGGGAAGACCAGGATCGCCGCGGGATGATCCGAGCTGATGTCCGCCTGCGCCACTCCACCCGTACCCAGCACGAGCAGCGCCAAGGCGGCTATGCCCGAGCGCACGTAGCCCAGCTTCCTGCCGTAACTCGCCAGCGTACTCACGGCCCCTCCGGGAGGAAGATGAAGTCGGTGGTCGCGCGGGTGCCCTTCTCGTGCAGGTTGAAAGCGGCGCGCGCCGTCTCGTCACCGAGCTGATGGTACTCTTCAGCCACGCCGACGAAGCCGGAGATGGCGTTTTCGACCGGCCGTAGCTGGCCCTGCACGAAGCGGGTCTGGGTGACGGCGATGTCGAAGATGACCGGGATCTCGCTGAGGAAGAAGCTGCGCCAGCAATCGACCTTGACGAAGCCGGAAAGCACCTGCTCGAACTCGTTGGTCGCGAGGGCGTACACCTGGATGCTGGTCGACTCCTGCCGCTCGTAGTCGGAACGGCAGGGCACGACGGTGACCTCGGTCTCGACTTCGGAGGTCGGACCGAACATCGGGTTGTCCGCCCCTTCCGAGAATGCGTTCAGGATCACGCGCTCGCCGCAGCCGGAGTACTCGGCACCGCTCGGGCATTCGTCGCTGACCCCGCCGCCCAGGCAGAGCGTGTTGTTGCCATCGTTGGTGAACGGATCGCCCAGCAGGCCCACCGCGTTGTACTGGCCGGCCTCGCCGGTTTCGATGGTGATCACCGACGCCTCGCCCTTCAGGCGGTTGCCGCTGATCGGGGCGCCCGACTGGTCCACCTCGATGCAGCGCAACTCGCCTTCGAACGGGAAGCCGACCGGCGGAACACGACCGGGATCAAAGCCAGCGCCGTCGCAGTCGTATGTCTGGGTGTCCCACCAGCACGGCTCGTCCGTCGGATTGGTGATTCGACCGCTGCTGGCCGACCAGTGCGTCGGCTGCTGCTTGGTCAACCAGATGCTGAAATCGACCTCCTGCCATTGCGGATCGCAGGTGCCGGTGCAGGTGCTTGGCGTCGCCAGGCAGTCGCCGTTGCCGGTGCTGCAGATCGGCGCCGCATTGACGTAGAAGCAGTGGGCGTGCGCCATCGAGTTCGAGGTGTTGCTGATCTGGATGAACGTGTCGCGGGTGCCGTCGAAGATGACCTTGGGGAAGATCAAGATCGAGCTCGAGCGCTCGGTGGTCGATTCCGCCTGGGCGGCTACCGCCGCGCCGAGGGCCAGTGCGACGGCCAATGCCGTCTGCACCACGCTACCTCGCACACGCGCCATGCCACTCCTTTGAGCGCACTCAAGGCGCCGTCGGCCAATCGTCGAAAACACCGCCTCCCCCATCACATCTGTTGCCTTCGTGGGGTTCCGAATCGCGAAGGTTCGACGCTTATAAAGGGATCGCCAAAAAGTGTCAAGGAAAAAGGCCCCGATAGATTGGCGGTTGTGTAACTCAGCAACAGGCCCGCTCTAACATCATGCCGGGGCTCAGGAAACGGTCGCCAGCCAGCCGGCGTAGCGGGGCTCGCCACCGCGCACCACGCGACCGTACGTGGCTTGTAACTCTTGCGTCACCGGTCCCGGCTTGCCCGGGCCGATACGCCGGTCGTCCAGCTCACGGATCGGGGTGATCTCGGCCGCCGTACCGGTCAGAAAGGCCTCGTCGGCGACGTAGATCTCATCGCGTGAGAAACGCTCCTCGCGGCAGGTGATCCCGCGATCCTCGAGCAGGGTCAGCACCGAGTCGCGGGTGATGCCGGGCAGCACCGACCCCAGCGGCGAGGTCTTCACGCGACCGTTCTTGACGATGAAGATGTTCTCGCCGCTGCACTCCGAGACATAGCCATCGGTGTCGAGCAGCAGGGCCTCGTCGTATCCGCTGCGGCGCACCTCGACGCTGGCCAGAATGGAGTTCACGTAGTGGCCCACGACCTTGGCCTTCGTCATCATTGTATTCACTGAAAAACGCTGAAAAGACGAGGTCTTAACCCGTATGCCGTCGCGCACGCCGGCGTCGCCCAGGTACGATCCCCAGGGCCAGGCAGCGATGCTGACGCGCACCGGGTTGGTGACCGCGGACAGCCCCATCTCGCCATCTCCGAGGAAGACCAGCGGCCGGATGTAACAGGTCTTCAAGCCGTTTCGGGTCACCGTCTCGACGCAGGCGGCGTTGATCTCCTCCTCGGTGAAGGGGATCTCCAGCCCGATGATATGGGCCGAGGCGAAGAGCCGCTCGGTGTGCTCGCGCAGGCGGAAGATGGCGGAACGACCGTCGCCCCCCTCGTAGCAGCGCACCCCCTCGAAGACCCCGAGCCCGTAGTGCAGGGTGTGGGTCAGCACATGCACGCGCGCCTCGTCCCAGGCGACGAAGGCTCCGTCGAGCCAGATGTGTTCGCTGCGCTGCATGAACGGCCGCAGAGCTAACGAAGCGCGGTGGCCAAGTCAACGTGAAGCGCCCGCCACACGCGGGCGGCGCAGGGTCAGGCGCTGGCGCCGGATTCGTGCGGCGCGGCGGCCGGCGGGCCGAGGCGCTGCTCCGCCATCCACGCCCGACCGTCGCGCAGCGCACGCTGACCGAACGCCTCGCGCCGCGCCCGCCCGCGCGCCGTGCCTTCGATCGGCGGGAAGAGTCCGTAGTTGGCGTTCATCGGCTGAAAGTCGCGCCGCCCCTGATCGGTCACATAGGCGAGCAACGAGCCCAGCGCCGTGGTGGGTGGCGGCACCAATAGCGCCGCACCGCGCAGCAGGCGCACCGCGTTGAGCCCGGCCAGCAGGCCGCTGGCGGCGGACTCCACGTAGCCCTCGACGCCGATCAACTGGCCGGCGAGAAACACCTGTGGGCTGGTGCGCAGTTGCAACGTCGGCTGCAGCACGCCGGGCGAGTTGATGAAGGTATTGCGGTGCAAGCTGCCGAGCCGCACGAATTCGGCCTGTGCCAGGCCCGGCACCATGCGCAGCACCCGGCGCTGCTCGGGATACGTCATCTTGGTCTGAAATCCGACCAGGTTGTAGAGCGTCGCGGCGCAGTTGTCCTGGCGCGCCTGGGCGACGGCATACGGCCGCTTGCCGGTGCGCGGGTCGATCAGGCCGACCGGGCGCAACGGTCCGAACGCCAGCGTGTCGCGCCCGCGCCGCGCCATCTCCTCGATCGGCATGCAGCCTTCGAAGTAGACGCAGCGTTCGAAGTCGCGCGTCGCCACCTTCTCGGCCGCCAGCACGGCGTCGACGAAGCCGTAGTACTCCTCGCGCGTGAACGGGCAGTTCAGGTAGTCGTCGCCGCCCTTGTCGTAGCGCGAGGCCGGGAAAACGACGTCGCGGTCGATCGAGTCCGCGGTGATGATCGGCGCGATCGCGTCATAGAAATAGAGATGCTGTTGGCCGCAGCGCTCCTGCAAGGCGCGCGACAGCGCCGGCGAGGTCAGCGGGCCGCTGGCGACGATCACGATGCCGTCGGGAATCGCCTCGACCTCCTCGCGCACCACGGCGATGCGCGGGTGGGCGAGAATCGCCGCCGTCATCGCCGCGGCGAAGTTCTCGCGGTCGACCGCCAGGGCCGCGCCGGCCGGCACCGCGTGCGTCGCGGCACACTGCATCACCAGCGAGCCGAGGCGACGCATCTCGTCCTTGAGCAGCCCGACGGCCGTCTCGAGCGAGTTGTTGCGGAACGAGTTGGAGCAGACCAGCTCGGCCAGCTGCTCGCTCTGATGCGCCTCGGTGCCGCGCACCGGGCGCATTTCGTAGAGCCGCACGTCGCACCCCGCCTGCGCCGCGTGCCAGGCGGCTTCGCAGCCGGCCAGACCGCCGCCGATGACGGTCAGCGCGGCGCTCACTCGTCCTCCGGCTCGGCGACCGTTTCCTTGTACTTGCAGCCCTCGCTGAGACAGCGGCGCACGGTGCCGGCCCGCTTGGTCGTCTTCTCGACGACGAACGGCGCGCTACACACCGGACACGGCTCGGCGACCGGCCGCTCCCAGGTGGCGAAGCGGCAGTGCGGATAGCGCCCGCAACTGAAGAAGGTCTTGCCGTTGCGCGAACGCTTCTCGAAGATCTCGCCTTCCTTGCAATCCGGGCATTTGATGCCGGTCGGCACGGGCCGCACCAGCGAGCGCACCGTCTTGCACTCCGGGTAGCCGGAGCAGCCCAGGAACTTGCCGAAGCGGCCGAAGCGAATCGTCATCGGCTTGCCGCACTGCTCGCAGACCTCGGTGGTGGTCTCTTCCTGCGCGACCGAGATGACGCCGTCGCTGTCGCGGGTGAAGTTCGCCGTGCTCTTGCACTCGGGATACTGCGAGCAGGCGAGAAACTCGCCGCCGCGGCCCCATTTCACCACCATCGGCGAGCCGCACTTGGGGCAGATGATGTCGGTCGGCTGACCGGTGCGCTTGACGTCGCGCATGTTGGCCGCGGCGTGCTCGAGATCGCGCGCAAACGGTTCGTAAAAGCGCCGCATGGCCTCGACCCAGTTCTGCTTGCCGTCCTCGATGTCGTCGAGGACGGTCTCCATGCCGGCGGTGAACTCGGCGTTCAGGATGTCGGGAAACGACTGGACGAGCAGCTCGGTGACCAGGAAGCCGAGCTCGCTCGGACGCACGCGGCGCTGCTTGTCCTCGACCACATACTCCTTGGCGAGGATGGTCGACATGATGGCCGCGTACGTCGACGGCCGCCCGATGCCCTTCTCTTCGAGCTCTTTGATCAGGGTCGCCTGACTGAAGCGCGGCGGCGGCTGGGTGAAATGCTGCTCGGGCAGCAGGTCGCGCAGCGACAGCGTGTCGCCCTCGCTGAGCGGCGGCAACGACCGCTCGCTGTCGTCATCCTCGTCGGCCGGCTCTTCGTCGCGGCCCTCGGTGTAGACGCGGATGAAGCCGTCGAACTTGGTGATCTGACCGGTGGCGCGGAAGACGGTGTCGGCGGCGCTGACGTCGACCGCCGTCTGATCGAAGATCGCCGGCATCATCTGACTGGCGATGAAGCGATTCCAGATCAGCGTGTAGAGGGCCAACTCCTCCTTGGAGAGGAACCCGGCCACCGATTCGGGCGGCCGATCGAGCGCCGTCGGCCGAATCGCCTCGTGCGCGTCCTGCGCGCTCTTCTTGGTTTTGTAGGCGACCGCCTGCTCGGGCAGGTACGGCTTGCCGTAGCGCTCGCCGATGAAGCGGCGCACCTCGTCGAGCGCGTCGGGGGCGATGCGCACCGAATCGGTGCGCATGTAGGTGATCAGCCCGACCGGTCCGTCCGAGCCGAGTTCGATGCCTTCATACAAACGCTGCGCGATGCGCATGGTCCGGCTCGGCGCATAGCCGAGTTTGCGCGACGCCTCCTGTTGCAGGCGCGAGGTGATGAACGGCGGGGTCGGGAAACGCCGGCGCTCCTTGCGCTCGACCTTGGTCACCGTCCATTGCGCGTCGCGCAGGCGCGCCACCAGGGTGGCGGCGGCCTCCGCGCTGTCGACGCGGAACTTCTCCGGATCGAGCTTCTGGTCGCCAACGCGGCTCAGCCGGGCGGCGAAGGTCGGCGGCTGCGGGCCGTCGAGCTGCGCGGTCAGCGACCAATACTCGATCTGCTGAAACGCCTGGATCTCGCGCTCGCGCTCGCAGACGATGCGCACGGCGACCGACTGCACGCGGCCGGCGGACAGCCCGCGGCGCACCTTCTGCCAGAGCAGTGGGCTGATCTGATAGCCGACCAGCCGGTCGAGAATGCGGCGCGTCTGCTGCGCCTCGAAGAGGTTCTGGTCGAGATCCTTGGGGTGCTTGAGCGCTTCCTGCACCGCCTTCTTGGTGATCTCGTTGAACAGCACACGGCGCACGTTGCTGCGCTTGCCGTCGAGCTTCTCGGCGATGTGCCAGGCGATCGCTTCACCTTCGCGGTCAGGGTCGGGGGCCAGGTAGATGTTCTCCTTACCCTTGGCGGCCTGCCGCAGCTCGGTGATGATCTTGGCCTTGCCGTGGATCACCGTGTACTCGGGGGCGAAGTCGTTTTCGATGTCGACGCCCAACTTGCTCTTCGGGAGATCGACCACGTGGCCGACCGATGCCTTCACCTCGTAGTCGCGGCCCAGGTACTTGGTGAGGGTACGCGCCTTCGCAGGCGACTCGACGATGACGAGGTTCTTGGCCATCGGCAGCTCAGTGGGTGGTGCGGCCGACGGCACCGCGCGCAAATCCCTGTCCAGGGAGTTGCCGCACGACGCCGCGCAGCTCGAGCACCAAGAGCGTTTCCAGGATGATGCCGGCCGACAGCCCGGTCGTGGCGATCAATTCGTCGACGCTGCGCGGCGTGTCGTCGAGCTGCCCGACCACCGTGCGTTCGACGTCGGTCAACGACGGCACACTGCGCACCGCGGGCCGCAGGTGCGGCGCGATCTCGCGCAGCACGTCGTCCGCCTGCTCGACCAGCGCCGCGCCCTGGCGCAACAATTGATGCGTCCCGCGACTGCGCGCCCCGACCGGCCCGGGCACGGCGAAGACCTCGCGGCCCTGCTCGGCCGCACACTGTGCCGTGATCAGCGAGCCGCTGCGCTCGGTCGCCTCGACCACCACGGCCCCCAGCGACAGACCGCTGATAATGCGGTTGCGCGCAGGGAAATTCTCACCGTCCGGTTGCGTCCCCATCAAGTATTCGGAGACGACCGCTCCACTTTTTGCGATTTGCATGTGCAGGCGATGATGCTCACTCGGGTAGATGACGTCAATCCCACTGCCGAGTACGGCGAGCGTACGACCCCCCGCGCGCAGCGCCGCGGCGTGTGCCGCCGCGTCGACGCCGCGGGCCAGTCCACTGACCACTGAAACGCCCGCCGCGGCGAGTCCTTCGGCGATCGTCGCGGTCATCTGCCGCCCGTACGCGCTGGCGTCACGCGAGCCGACGACAGCCACCGCGAAGGCGTCTGCCGCCGTGATCTCGCCCAGCGCGAAAAGGAAAATCGGCGGGTCGTGGATCTGGCGCAGGAGGTCCGGATAGCTCGCGTCCTCCCAGGTCACCAGCCGCCCCCCCACCCGATCGAGTCGCGCCAGCTGTGCATCCACCTCGGCCCATCGATCGAACCGCCGCAGCCCGGCGCGCACCGCGCGCCGCACGCCGGCGCACTGCAGGTCCTGGTCGCGCGCCGCGAACACGGCCTCCGGCGAACCGAAGGCCCGCAGCAGGCTCACGCCGAGCACGTTCCCGATCCCCGGGGTCATCCGCAGCGCCAGCCAGCTCGCCCACCCGGTCCGCATCGCATCTCCTTGTCCAAGGACCGCGAGTGTAATATGCAGTTGTATCAGATTTGTCTACTTGAAAAACACGCGACGATGTTGGCCACGGCGCTTTCCAGTGCCCTGCAGGGCATCGACGGACTGTTGATCGAGGTCGAGGTCGACCTCGCCAGCGCCGGGCTGCCGCACTTCGCGGTGGTGGGCCTACCGGAAGGCGCCGTGCGCGAGAGCCTCGATCGCGTGCGGGCGGCGATGCGCAATTCCGGCTACCGCATGCCGCGCCACCCGGTGACCGTGAACCTCGCCCCCGCCGACGTGCGCAAGGAGGGGTCGGCGTTCGATCTGCCGATCGCCATCGGCATCCTGGCCGCCGACGGCGCGTTGCCGGACGCGATCCTGCGCGAGTACGCCATCCTCGGCGAGCTCTCGCTCGACGGGCACGTGAAGTCGGTGCGCGGCGCGCTGCCCATCGCCGCCGCGGTCCGCGCGCGCGGCCTGCGCGGCCTCCTGCTGCCGGCGTCGAACGCCCGCGAAGCGGCGGTGGTCGAGGGGATCGAGATCGTCCCCGTGCCGACCCTCGCGGACGCGGTGGCGTTCCTGCGCGGCGAGCAGGCCATCGCGCCGACGCAGGTCGACCTGGCGGCGCTGTTCCGCGCGGAAGGCCGCTTCGACGCCGACTTCAGCGACGTGCGTGGGCAGGATGCGGTCAAGCGCGCCCTCGAGGTCGCCGCCGCCGGCGGCCACAACATCATCATGGTCGGCCCGCCGGGCTCCGGAAAGACGATGCTGGCCAGGCGCCTGGCGACCATCCTGCCGGCGCTGACCCTGGCGGAGTCGCTCGAGACCACGCGGGTACACAGCGTGATGGGGTTGCTGGACGGCCGCTCGCTGGTCGCGGCGCGTCCGTTTCGCGCCCCGCACCACACCATCAGCGATGCCGGCCTGATCGGCGGCGGACGCATCCCGCGACCCGGCGAGGTCTCCCTCGCCCACCACGGGGTGCTCTTCCTCGACGAGCTGCCGGAGTTCCGCCGCAATGTCCTCGAGGTGCTGCGTCAGCCGCTCGAAGAGCGGCGCATCACGGTCGCACGGGTGGCGGGATCGGTCACGTATCCCGCCAACGTCATGCTCGTCGCCGCGATGAATCCGTGCGGTTGCGTTGCCTTTCTGTCAGTACTTGGGAGGAGACCGGAAGGTAGCAGAGGTCGATCTCCACCTCGCCGTCGGAGACGGTGATGCGGCTCGTGATCTGCTCGATCACGTGGCGCTTTTCTTCCCGCTCCAGTTCGCTCCACCGGCCGTGAAGATCTTTGGCTTCAGAGAGGATCTGGTCGCCTGAGAGGCGCTGGATCTTCAGGAAGTCGATCTCGCCCTCAAGCTGCGGCATCTCTTCGCCGAGCTGCTTCAAGCGCTCTTCGAGGGGGCGGTGATCTCGGACGAAGTTTTCCTGGTCAATCGCTTCGTCGAGGTAGAGCCGCATAACCCGGCTCCGTTCCTTCTCGGTCTTCGCGGCTTCGCGCTCCAACACCCGAAGGACGTCGGCCTTCTCGGCGATCGCCTTGTCGGCCGCCTCCAGATAGCGCTCGATCTCTGTGGGGGCGAACACGAACGACTTGAGCTGGTCATGGAAGACGGCTTCCAGGTCCTCGACCGGGATCTTGTTCCGACATTTGTAGCAAACGTATTTCGGCGTGTTCGACGGCACGTACATCTTGTTGCCGCAGCCGCAGAACGTCACCCCGGCGAAGAGGTGGACGGTCCTTTTGGCCGGCCGCTTGCCCTTCTCCCGCTGGGCATCAAGGACGGCATTCACCTGGTCGAAGAGGTCGGCCAGGATGATCGGTTCCACGTCCGAAAAGACCCATTCGGTCTCAGGCTTGTGGACCCAATGCTTCTTGTCGCCGGTCGATCTGGTGTAGTTCGCACGGCGCCGGCCCTTGGCCACCGGGTCTCTAAGGATGCGGTCAACGGTCGTGTCGGAGAATTTGGCGCCGCTCCGGGTCCGGTGGCCCGCCTCATTAAGAAGGCGGGCCACGGTCTTTTTTCTTCGGTGCTCGGAAAACAATGAGAAGACGAGTTTGACCAGCGGCACGTTCTCAGGGTCGGGGATGAGCTTCCGATCCTTCCATTGGAAGCCGAAGGGCGCCGCGCCGCCGAGCGGCTTTCCGAGCTTTGCGCGGATGGGTACTGAGGCAGCGACACGGGAAGCGATCTCTTCTCGCTCGAACTGAGCCATGGCCGCGATCATGGTGAAGAAGAGCCGGCCTGCCGGTGACGAAGTGTCGATGGCTTCGCCGAGGCTCACCAGGTCGGCGTCCAGGTCACGGAAGAGGTCGGCAATATCGAGCAGTTCGCGGGTGTTCCGGGCGAGACGAGCGAGTTTGGAGAAGATGAGGCCGGAGATGTGGCCACTCTTCACGTCGGCGAGCATCCGCTTCGCCTCGGGGTGATCGAGGACCGCTTTCCCACTCACGCCGGCTAAGTTGTAGAGTTCGGCGACCGTCCAGCCCTTGGCCTCGGCGTAGTACCGGGCACGCTTCTCGTGGTGCTCGGGAGATTCGCCGGCCGCTTGATCTTCGGTCGAGACGCGAACCCAAATGCCGACGGACTTGGGAGCGGGGATTGGCTCGGAATCGGCGCGAGTCACAGCCTTTCTTCCAAGGGCCATACGGGTACCTCCGTGGACCGAAAGGTGCCCCAGTGGCGCGGAGACTTCAAGGTTGCGGCAGAGGCGAAACCGCTCGTCGAAGAAAAGTGATCCGGTCAGACGAGTTTCAGGAACTCATCGACGGAAAGTCCGGCTTGTCGCAGAATCGAGGCGAGCACCGGCCGCGGGATGTCCACATTGTGGCGGGGGACCGTCACGCGCCGAGTAGGGTCGGTTTGGTGGCGAAGCTGAGCGTGACTGCCCGTCTGGTGGTGGACAAAAAAACCGCCTCGTTCGAGAGCGCGGATGATGACCTTCGGTTTGAGGACGGGAAGCGGAGCGGCCACGTTAGAGTGTGACCGAGATTTCTTCCTTCCGAATCTCGCGGGCGTCCTTCTCGGAGCCCGGCGGAAGAAGACCATCTTTGATCAGGCCTTCGATGTGGCACCGCAGGGCGTCTTTGGCCATCCGTCGAGCCTCGGCCAGAGTCCGACCGAAAGTCACAATTTCTGGAAACGCCGGAAAGACCACCTGGTAGCCGCCGTCTGTGAGGGGCTCAAAGTATGCCGCGAAGCGATGGGTTGGCATGGGGTGATCTCCTTGCATCCTCTAATTGTACGGACAGATCCCGAACCGTCAAATGCACCTCCGCAAGAGCCCACTTCGACCCCTTCCCGCCACCCCTCTAGCGTACGGCGGTCCTGGATCGTTTTCATTCGCCCCCAGGGGCGTCGCTCAAAATCCCGACTAACCCAAACACCGAGGAATCGGTGTCCGGTTCAGCGAACCACCACCTCTCTTC
The DNA here is from genome assembly GCA_050735855.1 of Binatia bacterium. GTDB lineage: Bacteria > Desulfobacterota > Binatia > HRBIN30 > CADEER01 > JBOHWA01. Next base: position 2,215 of record JBOHWA010000396.1, on the reverse strand, counting down.
GTCCATTGCGGTCGGGCGGGCGATTTCCGTTCAGCTCCACCTGCAGTTTCGCGAGATGCGGAATCGCAGTTTTCGCGAGACCAAAGTACTTCGCATCTACCTCAACGCCGACGCTACGCAGGCCCAAGTGTTTAGCGGCAGCGATGCAAGATCCCGAACCCATGAACGGATCGAGAATCACTCCTCTTCCGAGCGGCAATGACGCACGTACCAACACACGCATAAGCGCTTGGGGCTTCAGGGATGGGTGTTTCGCAAGAAGAAGCTCATGAGGACGGGCTGGCGGCACTTCCAGAAGATCCGCAAAGGGCACGTCTTCCGACGGCCGCCGTAAGGCCCCAGTACCGAAGCGTTTGAGATTCTCTTTTACTCGGTGCTGACACGGCTTTCGAAAAAGAAGCCATGGCTCAAAACATGAGCGCGGGATAACGGACACCCCTGGGTACTGTTTGTCTCCGAACTTTGGGCGATCTCCGCCTCGAAACGTCTTCACGACTCGCACGATCTGACCTCGCGCTTCAAATCCAGCCATGCAAAACGCCTGCGCAACAAGATGAGAGACCAGACATTGCGACGCCAACATCACGTGCGCGCCCGGCACTAGCACTCGGAATAGCTCCGGAGCCAAACGCAGATGGAAAGCCAGTACCCCCATTCGGTCGTGATCATCGAGTACAGTAAACCGAGGTGAGGGCTTCCGCTTAAACCCGTCGAACGTGCTTGGAAGTCGCCATATTCCGCGTCCCGCGCGGAGGTTCTTCAGTTCGGACGCGCTGTACTCAATCACACCAAACGGAGGATCGGTCACTACTGCGTGGAAGGAATTCGCGCGCTGCAACCGAAGCCACTCGAACGAGTCCGCCTGATGGATCGCATAGAGCGCATTGCGGTACAGCCTTCTCATTTCTTTTCCTTGAGGAAGGGCTCCACTACTGCGGATAGTGCTTTGTGCCGATCTGCGCGGCGCGCTTTGTCATTCACACCCTTCTCAATTGCACGGGCATAGGCTCGCGATTCCTTACTTGTCTTTGCCGCGACATCCTCCAGGCGTTCAGTAACTTCCTCTGCGAACGCCACAAGCTTCGCTCGAAGCGTCTTCTCCGAGGTCTTGGAAAGCTCATGGTCCTGAAGAAGAGCTCCGAGAGTGACGAACAAACTGTAGAAATCGGCGCGATTCCCCCATCGTGGGACATCCCCAATCTCCGGGAATAAGGCCTTGATCGTTTCGAGAGTCTTACCGAACAGGCGTCTTATTCGCCCTTGCTCCGGAAATTCATCCTCATACTGTTCATAGTTGTCGTAATATTGATCCAGAATCTTCGCAGATCCGCCCTGAGGTCCGTGGAGAAGACCAATCAACAGGTCACTCATCATTTCAATATCCGACATCCGGCGAATGGCAGCGGGAGTGACAATTCGGTTGACGGCCCAGTACTCATCATCAGCCAGTTGTTCCGAGAGCTTCGCGAAAGGCCCGTGAAACGTCGCATTCCGCAGCTCCTGCGGTTTCAACGGGAGCGTGAATTTGTTCAGACGCTTGAACACATCCTCGACTTCGCTTTGGCTGTCCGTGTAGAGGAGACGCACGCAGATTTGATACTGGTAAAAGCCTTTGCGCTCCGCTCCCGTGACATCGGCGAACGTGCTGTCGCGATGTGGTGATGTTAACGGAAGGGCATCCAACGCGAATGCGTTGTTGTCTTCGCCCTCTTTATCCTTCTCCTTTTCGATTCCGATGAACTGCAAGATTGTACGCAATCGCTGTTGTCCATCGACAACACCGAACTGCTCGGTGCCATCGTCGGCTTGGGTAACTTGAACGTACACCTCCGGAATCGGAATGTTCATCAGGATTGACTCGGCAAGCGCGTTTCGCTGCTTCGCGAGCCATACCGGCTTACGTTGGAAAGGAGGGCGAAGCTCTAGGCGGCCGGCCTTGTATTGGTCCTGAAACCACGAAATCGACTGCGGAGTAGAAGCATGCTTCATGAAGGGTCCTCGCCAGTTAGCGACCGCCCCAGCGCTACAAGGCTGTCGAGGTGATAAAGTTCCGCATGACGCCAGCTACGATACAGGCGACCAGTGACATCCTGATGCCTTCGCGGCGGGTGCCGCGATGCGCGTTTAAGTGCGTTGAACCACCTGGTGCGGAATTCGAGAACAGGGCGGGCCTTCTCGCCATAGATTGTCATATCAAGGTGGATGCCCTGAGGAG
>JBOHWA010000395.1:0-2186 GCA_050735855.1 Binatia bacterium | reverse complement strand
GCGTTACCCCGCTTTCTGCGCCCGCTTCGCCGCCTCCCACAACGCGTCCAACTCCGCCGGCGTGGCGCGCTCCATCGCCATGTTGTCCGCCGTCAGCGCGCCTTCCATCGAGCGGAAGCGCTCCGAGAAGCGGTCCGCCGCGCCCTTCACGACATCCTCCGCGCTCACCAACAGATGGCGGGCGAGCGAGGTGCCGGCGAACAGCAGATCGCCGAGCTCGGCCGCGGCCGCCGTCGGGTCGCCGCCAGCCAACGCCGCTTCGATCTCGCCCAGTTCCTCGCGCAGCTTGGCGACGACGCCGGCGCTGTCGCTCCAATCGAAGCCCGCGTGTGCCGCCTTCTCCCCCAGCCGCTGGGCGCGCAGCAGGCCCGGCATGGCGCGCGGCACGCCGGCCAGGGCCGAGGTGTCGGCGCTGTCCTGGCGCTCCTCGGCTTTGATGCGCGACCAGTTGCGCAGCACCTCGTCGGCGCCGCTGACGGCGACGTCGCCGAACACGTGCGGATGGCGGCGCACCATCTTCTCGCTGATCGCGCGGATCACGTCGGCGATGGTGAAGCGGTCGCTCTCGGCCGCCATCTCGGCATGGAAGACGATCTGTAGCAGCAGGTCGCCGAGCTCGGTGCACAGCTCCCGGTCGTCGGCCGCGTCGATGGCCTCCGCCACCTCGTAGGCCTCCTCGATCAGGTACGGCTTGATCGAGGCGTGCGATTGCTCGCGGTCCCAGGGACACCCGCCCGGCGCGCGCAGCCGGTGCATGATGCCGACGAGCTCTTCGAATGCCTGCGCCACCGTCATGCGCCGCGCCTATCGCGGGCCCGCCGGGCAGTCAACGCCGCCGCACGGCTTGCCGCTGTGCTGGACAGCCAGTACAAACACTGGGCGGAGAGCGCGATGCCTGAAGTGACCATCTACACGACCTCGTCCTGTCCCTACTGCGTCCAGGCCAAGCGCCTGCTCGACCACAAAGGCGTACCCTATCGCGAGATCGACGTCAGCGCCGACACCGCAATGCGCCAGCACATGATGCAGGCCTCCGGCCGCCGCACGGTGCCGCAGATCTTCATCGGCGACGAGTCGATCGGCGGCTTCGAGGAACTGCGCGACCTCGACCAGAACGGCGAGCTCGACGACAAGCTGGGCGCCCCGGCGTAGCGCCAGCCCGTTGCCAAAACTGCTGCGCGGACGCAGGCTTGCGCGCTCGCGCCGGCTGCCGGCCACACGTTTACATCGTCGCCGGGGCTGTGCTAACCAAGCCTCTAACATCCTGCCTCTCGGGAGTTCACCATGTCAGGCCATTCCAAGTGGAGCACGATCAAGCACAAGAAGGCGGCCAAGGACGCCAAGCGCGGCAAGCTGTTCACCAAGCTGATCAAGGAGATCACGGTGGCGGCGAGGATGGGTGGCGGTGACATCAACGCCAACCCCCGCTTGCGCACCGCGGTGACCACGGCGCGCGCCAGCAGCATGCCGGTCGAGAACATCGACCGCGCCATCAAGAAGGGCACCGGCGAGCTTGAGGGCGTGACGTACGAAGAGATTACCTACGAGGGCTACGGACCGGGCGGCGCGGCGGTGCTGGTGATGGCGCTGACCGACAACCGCAACCGCACCGTCGCCGATGTCCGCCGCCTGTTCAGCATGCACGGCGGCAGCATGGGCGAAGCCGGCTGCGTCGGCTGGATGTTCCAGAAGAAGGGCGTTATCGCCGTCGAGAAGAGCCAGGTCGGCGAGGATCGTCTGATCGAGCTGACCCTCGAGGCCGGGGCGGACGACGTCACCGAAGAGGACGGCATCTTCCAGGTGACGACGGCGCCCGACACCTTCGAGGCGGTGAAGACGGCGCTCGAGCAGGCCCGGATCGCCACGGCCAGCGCCGCCGTCGCGATGGTGCCGCAGAACACGCAGGCGCTCTCCGGTTCGCAAGCGGAGCAGACGCTCAAGATGCTCGACGCGATCGAGGACCACGACGACATCCAGGAAGTGGCATCGAACATCGACATCTCGCAGGAAGAGCTCGAGCGCCTCAGCGCAGCTTGAGCGGAGCATCGCGCCGCCGGGCGGCGCGCGGGGAGGTTGGGTGGTGCGGGCGAAGCGCAGCAGCGCAACCGCGCCGGGCGGCGCGACGGCAGGTCGGGACAGCGCGGCGGTGGCGCGTGTGCTCGGCGTCGATCCCGGCACCCTGGCGC